>NZ_JAMYMV010000059.1:0-37429 GCF_040318715.1 Mesorhizobium sp. M1050
TGACTGGGGTTCAGATGTTGGTGACGAAGACACCCCCTTGGAATCGGGACTAGGGTTCACGGTTGCCTGGGATAAGGCTGACGATTTCATCGGACGCGCGGCCCTGGAGGCCCAGCGCGGCAAGCCCTTGCGCCGACGGTTGGTCCAGCTCGCTGCGCCCGATGCCAAGTCATTGATGTTCGGCACTGAGCCCGTTTGGCGTAATGGAAGCCTCGTCGGATATCTGCGCTCGGCCGGATTTGGCCACACTGTCGGCTGTGGCATCGGCATGGGATATCTCACGTCAGAAGCGGGGGCGACGGCTGACTGGCTGTCCCGAGGGTCATTCGAGATCGAGATCGCTGGGGAGCGCTATTCCGCCATAGCTTCTCTGCGGCCATTCTATGACGCCGGCCGTAGCCGCGTGAAGGGCGAGTGGCGCCGCGTGGAGGAACTGATCGCGCCGGAGCTCCTCAAGGCCCCAACAGATCATTAGGACCCTTCGCCAATGTCATCAGACCAGTCTATGGTCCTTTCGCTGTCATGCGGGGACCAGCCAGGGATCGTGTCCGCAGTTGCGGGCCTGCTTTACTCAACCGGATTCAACATTCTCGAAGCCCAGCAATACAGTGACCCCGAAACTGGACTGTTTTTCATGCGGGTGGTCTTCGCACGCCTCGGCGATGCGACATCCGATAAGGAACCGGCCGGTGGGATTGCGGAACTCGCCTGGCGCCTTGATATGACCTACACCCTGCGGCCGCTATCTTTACCCAAGAAAGTAATGTTGCTGGTCTCGAAGTTCGATCATTGCCTTGCCGATCTTCTCAATCGCTGGCGCGTTGGCGAGTTCCCGATGCAGGTGACAGCGGTGGTCTCTAATCATGGGCGCGAACATCTCGCCTCGACCGACCTCAAGGATCTCCCGTTCTTCCACCTTCCCGTGAGCCGGGACAACAAGGCGCAACAGGAATTGAAACTTGTTGAGTTGATCGAGCGCACGGAGCCCGATCTTATTGTTCTCGCGCGCTACATGCAGATCTTGTCAGACGGTTTTGCGGCCAGGTTGGCAGGGCGGTGCATCAATATCCACCACTCGTTCCTGCCCGGCTTCAAGGGAGCGAAGCCCTACCACCAAGCGCATCGGCGTGGGGTGAAACTGATTGGCGCGACGGCCCATTACGTCACGTCGGACCTCGATGAAGGACCGATTATCGAACAGGACGTTGAGCGCATATCCCATCAGGACACGCCGGATGATCTGATCCGCAAGGGACGCGATATTGAACGCCAGGTCCTGGCCCGCGCCGTTCGCCTCCACCTTGAGGACCGGGTTATTTTGAACGGCAATAAAACTGTTGTTTTCTCAAGCTAAAAAAGCTGAGGACTCAGTCTTCGTCGCCTTATGTGTTCGGCGTGAGGAATAAGGGCTCTGAGGCACTTCTTGGTGGTGACCGAGTTCACACAACGCGATGACGCGCGCCTCCAGCGCCGACAGTTCTCCATGCTCGAGGGACGCACGACGTGGTCGAGTTCTTCGAGCGCGCGGGGCATCTTCAGTCCGACAAATCGATCATCGACGGCATGGCATCAAGGGAGGGGTCATGGGCGGTTCTCCCGTGCCATCGCCTTGCCGACGGCATCATAAAAAGCTAGGGACCTCTGCACGACTGCCGGTCCCCTGGAGGTGACGCCACTGTCATTTGCCTTCGGCCAGGAGCGACGAGATGTCATGCTTCGTCGGTGATCGGGATGCACGCGTCGTTGCTTGCGGCCCTCCAGGGCGGGATGGACAGCGATCAACGCATTCTCGAAGATACGCACCTCGTCTGCGAGCGAATGGACTTCGACCAGCCTGCTGCGCGTCGCATCCGGCACGCTGTAGGAGTTGCCGCCGACGCTGACGATGCCTTCGCGCGAGATGCGCCGCTCCAGCTTCAGGACGGAGCGGAACGGGGCCAATGGCAGCCGCAGCAAGGACGAGCGTTCTTCAACGAAAGCCTCGTTGACGACTCGCAGATCGTTGCGGATAGCGGCTCGGTCAGTGATTTGCATGGTCCCTTCCAGAGTGGGGGTCAGCACTCTCACTGTGCCAGAGCGTCGGTCGCTATCCATTCGCCATGGGATCTCTTCTCGTCCACGCACAGAACCAGCGCCCGCTCAGGCGGGGGATTGTCAGGACTCTTGTGCGTGAGGCCGGTTGTCGTCATTGGCTGACGGACCTTTCGCCGAAGGCGAATTGTGTCCCGGCCTCGAACCACTCGCGCGGCGCGGTTTCTATACCTCGGCGGCGTGGTTGAGAACCAGATATACCAGCTTCATTGCGGCGTCGGTCGTGAGACGGTACATAAGACTCAGCGCATCAAAATACGATGGCAAGGGGTGACGACGTCGTGTGTTTGGGGAGCGTCGTGACCAGTCCCTCACCGGAAAGGCGGACCAGCGCTTCGCGGATTTGCGTCCGCGACATCTCGAATTTCTCCGTGAGGCTCACCTCGTCAAGGACGCTGTCGGGTACGAGTTCGAGGTTCAGGATCGCCTGCTCAGCGATGTGTAGACGACATGCAAGCCAAGGGCCCGAACCAGAAGCGGCACCTCGCTGGATCGCCCGCGATCCATAACCTTCTTGCTCTTGTTGCGCGGAGACGCGGATTTGCGGGGGTGACGATCAAGCTTCGCGAGCCCTTAACGCGATGCAGCCCACAAGTCGTAGATCGATTTATTGGATCGGCCCACCACGTTCCTTCACCAAATTGACCAGCCGCTCGAACACCTTGGCGCTTTGCCGGATACCGTCGTGCTCGAACTCGTTGGTGACCCAATGGGTGAGATTGCCGACCTCGGCCGCGGTGTCGAGAGAAAGGCCAGCATCGACGTAAGGATCGTCGTAATAGACCACTGCGGCAACCGGCACCGGGTTGGCGACGAGCCGCGCGCGGTCATAAAGCTCGGGGTAGCTCTCGCGCGCAGCCAGCGCTTCGACTCCAGCGCGGAAGGGCCGCAGCGAACGGATCTCTTCGAACATCCAGGGAAACGTCATCTCGCCGAGGAAGAGCAGGGGCCGCGCCGAGGGGGCCAACTCGGGATGCTCGGCGCTGACGCGCTCGGCGGCCCAGCGGGTCGCGCCACGACCGTGACCGTAGATACTTTCCTGGAGGCCAGCGTACAGTGGATAGCTGTCATAGCTGGTCAGCGTCATGATACTGGCGAGAAAATGATCCGACAGGCGGCCGGGGGCGGAGAAAGCCTCGTCGATCAGCCAGTGGACGTTCTCCAGCCCGGGCGCCATGCCGAGATCCATGCCGACGGTCTGGAGACGCTTCACAGTCAGCCGGTCACCGTCGGGCAGATGAACATCGTTGGCATCGATGAAATCGGCAAGCTCGGCGACGCGGCCGACGTCCTCGGGGAAGCGCTTGTAATAGCGCGCCGTCTTCTGCGCCGCGCGAGGATAGGTGCGCCGGTAGACCTTATCGGCTGACGGCGCGAGGCTCGCGAGGCCCCCGGCGACGTAACAGGAAGAGAGCGCATCGGGGTAGCGTGAGAGATAGGTGAGCGTCAGGAAGCCGCCATAGCTCTGCCCGAGCGACTGCCAGCGCCGGCCACCGAACAGGCTTTTGCGGACATGCTCGAAGTCGTCGACGATCGAGTCGGCGCGAAACAGCAGCAGGTAGTCGGCTGCCGCTTCCGCGTCCGCGAACCGTGTCATGGTCGTGGATTCGATCCGGGTGGAGCGCCCGGTGCCGCGCTGGTCGGGCAAGACGACGCGGTGCGTCTTCAGCGCCTCGGCGAGCCAGGGCGGACTGCCGACGGTCGGCCGCGGCGACTTGCCGCCTGGACCGCCTTGCAGGAAGACAAGCAGCGGCAGGTCGTCGTTCTGGCGCGCTGAATCGACGACCTCGCGCACGAAGATCTCGATCGTCTCGCCTTCAGGCTTCGACCAGTCGAGCGGCACCGGCATAAGATGATCGCGGATGTGCATTCCGGGGATGGTGTAGGTAGAGACGGGCATGGGCTTTCCTTAGCGGACGCGCGGATCGAGCATGCCTAGGCGATGTCGACGACGATGTTGGCGACGACGATGAAGATGCCGTTCAATTCTATCCTCGAGGCTTCCTGCATTTCGACCGGCGTTTGGCCTCCACCGTCCTCGCTCTGGTGCCATTGTGAGCGGCTTTCCACAAATACAGTTTGCATATCGGCGACATCTAGCATCGAGATCGAACGGCGATGCGTTCTGCATGACTGATCCCAAAGGTAGATGGTGCAATCTTCTCGCAGAGTTGGCCTGCTCAACCAGGTGGTCCGGTCTCAGTCCCTAACTGCATCGCGTTGTAATCGCGGATCGAAGCCGGCCACTGCACGACCTTCGGAGAAAGTGGGACCCGGCGATGAGTGATGACTGCAGGCGCTTTGTATACTGGCGGCGCCAAATTCCTGACAATGCGGGCTTCCGAGAGGGTTGTAGAAGATCTCGCGTCGAGGAGCTATCCTCGAGCTTCGAGTTGAAGCTGTCACGGTAACGGTTCTACTAGACGTTATGACCGTGGTCTGCGGGGTGGCCGGCCCTTAGACTTTGCGGCAGTAAGCAAAACGGGGATTGCTCGGGAGTGCCGAGCCGAGCCCCCCGCAAAGGAAGGACGGGCCATGAAAGAGGATAAGGTTTTTTCGTCGGTGTCGACGTGTCGAAGGCTAGGCACGTGCAAATGCCGAGAGCGGACGCAATGGAGAGGTGCGGTATTTCGGCGAGATCGAGGCGGCACCGGCGGCGGTGGAGCGGTTCGTGCGCAAGCTGGAGAAAGAGTGTCCCCGCCTGCATTTTTGCTACGAAGCGGCCCGACTGGTTACGGTTTTTATCGCCAGATCGTTGATCTCGGCCACCGCTGCGATGTCGTTGCGCCCTCGCTGATCCCAAGCGTGCGGGCGAGCGCGTCAAGACGAACCGGCGCGATGCGGTCAGCCTGGAGCGGCTGCTGCGCGCCTGCGAGTTGAAGGGAATATAGGTTCCAGATGCGGTGCATGGAGCAGTGCGAGATCTGGTGCGTGTTCGTTGCGCGGCGAGCGAGGATCTCCGCAAGAAGCGCCAGCAGCTCCTGGTCGGATATTTACCGGCCGCAAGAACTGGAGCCCGGCGCATGCCCGCTGGCTCGCGGCGCAAAAGTTCGACCATCCAGCCCAGCAGATCGTGTTCCAGGACCAGATCGATGTGATTGCCGATGTACAAGACCGGTTGGATCGGCTGGATGCGCAGCTCGTCGAACTCGTGCCGAACTGGTCATGGCGCCGGTGGTGGCGGCCTATCAGGCGCTTCGTGGTGTTTCCCTCATTGTTTGCCGTCACCTTTGTCAGCGAAGTCGGCGACGTCCGCCGCTTCGACAATCCGCGGCAGTTGATGGCCTCGGCCTCGTGCCCTCGGAGCAATCAACCGGCGACACGGTAAGCGTGCGTGACGCTTGCCGGCAATCGCCGCGCCCGCCGCGTCCTGGTGGAGGGTGCCTGGAGCTATCGCTATCGTACCCATCCGGTGAAGCTTTCGATTACCCACATCGTCGGCGGGCCTATTGCCCAGTATGAATCTGCCGTGATTCTGTCCGTGACGCCGAATCACGGAGGCGTCACGGATGCGAGACAAGACCAGCAGCAGCGAAGCCGCTTGGCAGGAAGAGCTTTGCGCGGCGGCCCTTCCCGACAAGCGTCTGGTCCCGTTCTCGCCGGCCATTTCGCTGCGACTGCAGCGCGCGTTGCGGCGAACGAAGGTCCGATCCTTATCCTGCAGGACACGACCGAATTTATCTACAGCCGCACGCAGCCGGGCAAAATCGGCTTCACCAAGACCATCAACACCGGGCGCTACAAGGCTGGGCAGCCCAATTTGTGCGGGGTGCTGATTCATTCGAGCTTGGCCGTCACCCTCACCGGCACACCCCTCGGTCACGGCAGTGAAGTTCTGGACACGAACGAAATTCAAGGGAACGCTCGCGCTCAAGCGGCACATCAATCGCACGCGCGTGCCGATCGAGACGAAGGAGAGCTACCGCTGGCTGGAGAACCTACGCCAGTCCATCGCCCTCGTTGGCGCGCCCGAGCGCTGCGTGCATGTGGGTGACCGGGAGAGCGACATCTACGAGCTCTATTGCACCGCGCAGGACTTGGTACGAGCTTCCTCGTGCGGGTGCAGACGAACAGGTTGGCCGAGCGGCCTGCTGATGCTGCCCCACACGATCCTGCTCATCGCGTCTTTGCCCAACTTGCGGCGGCGCCTTGGGCGGGACGTCATCGCATTACGGTCGATCAGGACGAGACGACCTGGCTGCAGGTGAAGTTCGCCGCCATCAATACCTTGCCGCCGGTGGGCAAGCAGAAGCGCTACAGTCCGCAGGTTCTGACTTACATCCACGCCCTCGAGGAGAATCCGCCGCCCGGTCGCGAGCCGATCGACTGGAAGCTGGTGACCAACCTGCCGGTCGAAAATCTCTCCGTGGCGGTCGAGAAGCTCGGCTGGTACGCCCTGCGCTGGAAGGCGGAGGTGTTCCACAAGGTCATGAAGTCCGGCTGCCGTGCGGAGGAGGCAAGGCTCGAAACCGCCGAGAGGCTGGCCAAGTTCCTCGCCCTCATCGCGGTGGTCAGTTGGCGCATTTTCTTCGTCACTATGTCGGCGCGTGCCAAGCCAGACGCCGCGCCCGACAGCGTTCTCACCTTCGCCGAGATCACTGCGCTCGACCAGATCGACGCGTCCCGAACGCGACCACCCTCCAACGGCCCACGCTCGCCGCCTACCTGCTGCAAATCGCCATGCTTGGCGGCTATCTCGCCCGCAAACATGACCCGCCTCCTGGCAACATGGTCGTCTGGCGCGGCATGACCCGCTTGCACGACATCGCCTTCGGCATCTCCATTGGATCAAGCCGACGATGTGGGTAATCGAAAGCCTCGCCGGAGGCGTACTCGCTATCCCGCCAGGGTCACGGAGCCCATTCGCGTCCGGCTCGAAGGGCTGCCAAAGTCACAGTGCGGGAGATCGCCTGGAAGGCGCAGACGCGGCTTGTGCGCGCTACCGCCGCATGACGGCTGCCGGCAAGAAGACCAGTTAGAGCACAAAAAGCTCCCGGGGCGCCTTTGTCAGCACTTCAACGCCGGATTCGGTTACGCGAATGCTCTCGCTGATCACGTACCCGAAGTCATCCTCTACCCACGAACCCAAATGCATGTGGAAGGTCATGTTAGGTTTCAGGACTGACAGATTTCCCTCCTGGAGGCTGAGTGTGCGCTCCACCCAATCAATGCCGATGCCATAGCCGGGGCGGGATCTCTTTTTGAAGCCCAGCCTCTCAGTCGCGCGATGGATTGCGCTTGCGACATCGCCTATGATCGCTCCTGCCCGGATCGAGCTTAAGCCAGCTTCCAAGCCGGCGAGTTGAGCCTCGTGAATGCGAAGCAGACGATCGGAAGGTTTGCCGATAGAGTAGGTCCGGCAAATCGGCACAGTGTAGCCATGCCGCACTCCGGCGATCTCCAAATTTATCTGCGAACCATGGCGAAGAACATCCTCACTCCACGTGACGTGTGCAGTCCCAATACTCGGCGAAGCGCACAGGAATGGGGCCGCGATCCATGTTCCAGTCTTGCCGTTGGCGCCGCGCACAAGAGTTCCTACAATTTCGGCGATAGCGTCCGCTTCCAGCATGCCGGGGCTAATCACCTCCGCTGCACGCAGGATACCCGCGTCGGTGATGGCTGCCGCTTCCCTCATGACAGCAATCTCAAGATCAGATTTAATATTCCGTATTGACGTGATAACGTCAGAGAAATCTACGATCCGCGCCTCTGGCAACAGCGCCTTGAATTTTTCTACGGCGTCGGCCGTCAGATTTCCTATCTCGAGTCCTATGCGCTCGTTTGCGAGCCCAGCCTCCAAGACGAAATCGATCACCGCATCATAGCCGTCGTCCTTGGAGGGATCCAACATCAACTCGTCAGAATAGCCAATCACCTTGTCGCGATCCAGGAACGTCTCTCGAAACGCCGCTGGCACGTCCATCCAGCGCAGAATGAACGTCGGCTGCTCTTGGCGAGCCAAAACAACAAGACCTCTTCTGTTGTAGGATCTGGCGGTAGACCCAGTGAGATAGGTTATGTGCGCGTTTTCTGTTACTACAAGCGCGGCCACATTACGCTGCGCCATCTCCTCCTTCACCGAGGCGAGCCTGCGTAGGTATTCTGTTCGAGGGAAAACCTGCGAACCTTTGCTGATCGGCATTATATTAACTCCATCGGAATGATTGCAGACGTGAAGGACGTTAGACTTGGCTGGAGTGTCGGGCACCACTCTCTGGAGGATTGTAGCGAAAGCCAGAGCTTATTTACGTCGCGTTGTGGGCTTTCGATGACCAAAACCTGCATTAATTGGTTGGATACGAGGTATTCATGCCCGGCTAAGCCGATTGGTCCAGCAGCAGGGTGTTCGGTCAGCGGGTATGCAACGCCCATGCTTGTACGGTGTAGCCCAACCGTCAAGCTCAGGACAATCGCAGGCAACCGCTGCCGCCGCACACCTCGCGCTTTCCGCCTCCGTCGACCACGGGCGATCATGCGGCGCGCGCTTCGTGAGCAGAATGCTGGCCCCTGACCGCAGCCTCGACCGAGACTGGTCCGGCGTTTCCCGCCAGCGTGCGATGATGCCGCCTTTCTCAAGGGCCATGGTTTCGTCCGCGCCGTTGCGCACGATTTCAATGGCAAAGGCGGATCCTGTCGAACTACCTGCAGCCGCACCGTCTCGCCGGACGGTACGAAACCCAGTCGCTGTAGCCTGAAGATTGCCTTGCCATCAGTGTTTCAGAATTTGACTAAGAAATAGCTTTGTTCTTTCGTGTTGTGGATTAGTGAAGAAGTCGTGCGGCTTGCCCTCTTCGACGATCTTGCCCCAATCCATGAAAATCACCCGGTCGGCAACGGCGCGGGCGAAGCCCATCTCGTGCGTGACGCAGACCATGGTCATTCCATCGCGCGCGAGGCTGGTCATCGTCTCAAGCACCTCCGAGACCATTTCGGGATCGAGCGCCGAGGTAGGCTCATCGAACAGCATGACGGCGGGTTCCATGCAGAGAGAGCGGGCAATGGCGACGCGCTGCTGCTGTCCTCCGGAGAGTTGAGCCGGATATTTGTTCGCCTGTTCTGGAATGCGTACGCGCTCCAGGAACTTCAGCGCGGTCTTCTTGGCCTCGGCTTGGGGCACGCCCTTGATCCACATCGGGGCGGCCATGCAGTTCATCAGCACGGTCATATGGGGGAAGAGATTGAAGTGCTGGAACACCATGCCAACGCTCTTGCGAACTTCAGTCACGTTGCGCATTTTGTTGTGCAACCTGATCCCGTTGACGGTGATCTCGCCCTCCTGATGCGCTTCAAGCCGGTTGAAACAGCGGATCAGCGTCGATTTCCCCGATCCGGAGGGGCCGCAGATGACGATGCGTTCGCCTTTGCGGACAGTGAGGTTGACATCGGTCAATGCTCTGAAGGTGCCGTACCACTTGGAGACGTTCGTCGCTTCAATAATTTTGTCCGCACTCATTGGCACCTGTTTCTGACTGGATGACTCCTGGGATGAAAGTGGTACGCGCAGCACATTACCCATCGCGTTCGAGTAATCGCCTCCATCGAGGCCTTTCAACTGGTTTATGTTGCTAGCAGTCATCGTACCTTGCTCCTTGCGTAGTAACGCTCGAGCCGTGATTGACCAACCTCGAGGCAGGCAGACATGATCCAATAGATAAAGGCGGCTGTTATCAGCATCTCCATGTGATGGAAGGTCGGCTGACCGATCGTACGAGCAAGGAACGTCAGTTCCCATACACCGAGGACCGAGACGAGCGAACTGTCTTTCAGCATTGCGATGAAGGTGTTTCCCATCGGGGGAATGATGACCGGAAACGCCTGCGGCAGGATGATCCTGCGCATGGTGATGCCGAAGCCGAAACCCATGGATCGTGATGCTTCCCATTGACCGCGGTCGATGCTCTGGATACCCGCGCGGAAGATTTCCGTCATATAGGCGCCGACGCAAAGCGACAGCGCCAATATTCCTGAAGGAACGGCATTGATGACGAAACCCAGTTGCGGCAGCCCGAGGTAAATCAGATAAATTTGTATGAGCAGCGGCAGACCGCGGAAAAATGACGTGTAAAAACTGGCGATAGCGTAGGCGAAGCCATTGCTTGAGAGCTTTGCAACCGCTGCGAAAATCGCAATAAGGGATGCAAAGACCAGCGAAGCCGCCGAAACATAGATCGTGGTCACCACCCCCTGTGTGATCAGGAAGGGCAAATGCTCCCAGATGAAGGGCATGCTCAGGTTAAATGATTTGAAGAAGTCAAGAAACAGGAGAAGAAGTTCAAGCCATACGATGCCGATTTGCAACTTTAACGAAGCAAAACCGATCAACACGATGTTGAGGCAGAAGATGACTGCAATTATAAAGGCGATCGCGAAACGCCCATAGAACCCGCTTTGCAGCGGGTCGCCGATGGCCGGGCGCATGAGTTCGCCGAAGGTGGTGCCCGTAAGGTTGAACATGAGAAAAACCGCGAGCACGACGGCAAAGATTGAGGCAACAAACCAGGGCTTATGGACGAGTACCTCGGATTCGACTGTATCCTGGTAAAGCATGAGCTATCTTTCAAAAAAGAGCGGCCCACTAGCTGGGCCGCTACAGCTTCGCAGGCCTTATTGTTCGACGGAGTAATCCACCCCGTACCACTTGATCGACAGCTTGGAGATAGTCCCGTTATCCCTCATGCCCTTGATGGCGGCGGCGATCCTGTCACTAAGTTCTTTGTCACCCAGTTCGATTACAAGAGCTGACGGGCTGGTGAATAGGGTGCCGCCGAGCAGCTTCAATGGATAGCTGGCCCCGATCGCATCGAGCGCTATTGTTTTGTCAGTGACGACCGCATCAAGACGAACACCATCACCAAGTCGCAGGTCATCAAACGCAACCGTGGAGGTATCGTAGGCTTTCACCTCTCCCGGCGTGAATTGAAACTGAATCGGTTTAGCGCCGATCCAATCCGGTATTAGGCTGTGATTGACATATGCCAGTAGCGTCGAGTTTGCTGTGGCGCCGACCACCTTGCCGTCGAGATCGGAGAGCTTTGTCGCTTTGCTATCTTTGTGAACCACGGCTACGGCTGGTTGGTAAGCATAGAGCGCTGGAAAATCGAATAACTCAGTCCGTGCCTTAGTCGGGGTCATCCCGATCGTCATGTCCCAACGGCCTTGCCACTTGCCTGCGGCTACGATATCCCAACTCGGCGTTACGAATTTGATTTGCACACCCAAGTGCTGCGCGACACCCTTGGCGACCTCCACATCAAAACCATCAAACTCGTGTTTGTCATTCAGGAATGACATTTTGCCCCAGTTCGTCCCGGCGGCCACTGTAAGCGTCTTTGTGGCCAGCACCTTGTCGAGCACAGCGCCGGCATTGGCCGTAGCCGAGGACGTCAAGGACGCCACTGTGAGCGATGCGGCAGCTGCTATCATCGTTATAAGCTTGCACATGCGATGTTCCCCTGTGTTTATGGTTCATGGTCGTTGGCACGCTCGTTCCCGCACCTGAAGTTGCGAATTTGGAGCCATTCTTGCAGCGGCGGTGGCTATGTTCACCCTGTTCCATCAGAGCAGGAATCGACAAGAATATAATTAATATCATAGCCATCTGGAACCTAGATGGTGTTGAACCGCGCCGGGTTTGCCAGAGGCCCTTTCGCTTGAGTCACGCGGCCGTGGCTGGTCTTCCAGCATGGCGTAGTAGCGTGCTAGCCTTCGGCCGGCTGTCGGCGATGGGCTTCAGTAACTGGCAATTGTGAACCACTCGACCCATTCGGGCGTGGCGAACTCGACCGCCTCGAGTCGCGCCACGGTCAGCGCCGGTAGATGGCCTCGGCCTTGTAGAGCCGTTGATCGCTCCGGCCTGTGCGTTGTCGCAGGATCTCCCGCGCTGCCAACCGAAGACTCGACCCCGGCCTCGGCGACGCTCGATGTATTTTGATCGAGAAATATTGGGCGGATTCAAACGATCGTAGCAACACCCAAACGAAGGAGTTTGCGATGGGCATTCGAAAGCGACGATCACACCGGTCTGGACGGGCGCAATTGCCATCACCCGGGACGGCCCCAGCAGCGGGGTGAACTGAACTCCCGCGGTTCTGGCTGGGGATTGCGCAGGGGATGACCAGCGAGCGAGGCTGCGCTGGCCGCTGGTATGTTGCAGCCTGTCGGAACCAGATTGTTCCAAACGGCAGGCGGCATGCCACCAGCGATGTTCAGATCTCCGGCCAAGCCTCCGTCCGGGTGGTATCTCTCGTTTGCGGAACGTGAGGCGATCGCACTTTTTTGCGTTCAGAGACTTTCGAAGCGCGAGATCGGACGCCGCCTTGGTCGATCCGCCTCGACCATCTCCCGTGAGCTACGACGCAACGCCGCCAAGCGCAGCAGCGGCTTGGATTATCGTGCATCGACAGCCCAATGGCACGCCGAGCGATCAGACCGAAAGTCGCCAAGCTTGCGCTGAATCCGGCCCTACGGCCTCTACCTCGAGACCTCGAGGAAAAGATCGCCGGAAAGTTCGCGGCTCCTGACGGTGTGTCGTTCATGGTCCTGCGGTCCCTTGGAACGGACGCCGGCATGGACAACAAAAGGATCATCGATGGAGTAAGGCATGGCCCCGGAGCAGATCGCCCGGCGTTTGGCTACCTCCGAATGACGAGACGATGCAGATCAGTCACGAAGCCATCTATCGAGCACCTTCTTCTAAGGCCGAGGGGCCCTGCCCGGGCACGCGCGGGCCAGCGCTGCAGAGCTTCGTGTCATCCGAGATCATGATCAGCCAGCGTCCGGCGAAGGCGGATGACCGCGTGATCCCCGAGCACTGGGAGGCGACCTCATTCTGGGCTGGCAGTCGGCACACTCGTCCAGCGGACGACGCGTTTACGACCTGTTGCATCTGCCGCGACTGGACGGCCATGGCAACGCGCCGCGACCTCATCGGTCAGGAACGAACCGAACTGCAGGACCCGCTCAACTTGCTCCGGTTCACCTGCGCCCGCATCCTGCTCTCTGCCGAGAGCACTGACAGCCGAGCCTTGTCAATCATCTCCTGGGCGAAGCTGTCGATGGTCCGATTGTTGTTTTCGGGGTCCTGGTAGCCGTCGACGCAACCCATCACAATCTGCGCGCCACTCACCCGCGACACCTTGACCAGGCCCTCGGGATCGGGATCGGGCACGAGACCACCGATCGTCAGCCTCTGCGTGGTGTTGCGCGGATCGGCGATGCCCCGGTCATTAGCTTCCAGTAGTCGCGCGGATCCGGACCGCCCGTGGTCGACGCGTCCCGCCGAGCCGGCCGTGTGACGTCCCAGATGAGATGCTCGTGCATCAGCGTCTGGGCCAGCGCGCCGGGTCTACTGGTCCCAGCACCGTCTCTGCCTTCCCCCTCATCTCATTTCTTCTCAATCGCATGTTCCATTCTCAGGTTCTCGCAGCGCATACTCACGCCGCGGCGTCGACTCGCCCGAGCAGCCTCTGACGTATGTTCGCGAATTGCCCCACCGCATCGACGAACCGGTCGAGATCCGATTGTTGGACCGGGAGGCTCAGCGCGATCATGCCACGTCGGGCGAGATAAAAGCCGGCTTGCAGCATGTCGAGAAAGAACAATTCCCGCAGACCATCCTCACGGGCAGTCGGAGTATAGGGGCAGCGTATCATGGGGGCGCGGTAGTGCGCAGTGGCGAGCGAGCCCACTCCGCTGAAGTGCATCGCAACACCCAGCTTCATTAGCCGATCGTTCAGTGATGCCCGCAACCGCTCGCCGCGCTCGTACAATTCCTCCGCTACAGCCTGTGTGAAGATTTCCCCCAACGCGACGCGACCTGCGGCCATCGACAGGACGTTGTTGTTGAATGTACCCGCGTGCGGCAGGCGCCCGTCGAAGAGGGCCATCACGTCGGCCCGTCCACCGAAGGCCCCGAAGTTCATGCCGCCGGCCATGTATTTGCCCAGTGTCGTGAGATCGGGCATAATTCCCACGCGCTTTTGAAGCCCACCATCGGACATGCGCGATGTCATAACCTCATCGAAGATGAGCAGAGCGCCCACCTCTCGCGTAGCTTTCCGCAATGCTTTCAGGAAGCCGATCTCCGCAGGGATACAGCCGCCACTACCGAGCATTGGTTCGACGATCACGGCTGCGATCCGTTCCCGATTCTGCTCCATCACCGCGGTGGCAGCGCCCGGGTCGTTGTAGTCGGCCAAAACGAACGGGAACGGAACGGTAACCGGGGACGGACCTTGGAGCGTAAACAACAGCACACCGCCATGATAGCCGCCGCGAAATGCAAGGATCATGTCTCGGCCGGTGTGGACGCGGGCTGCCGTCAGCGCCATTAGATTGGCTTCTGTGCCGCTGTTGGTGAAGCGTACGAGCTCTATCGACGGAACCCGCGCGCAGATGAGCTTTGCAAGCTCGAATTCGGCCCTGCCCACAGCCGCGAGGTTCAGCCCCAGTGTCATAGCTTGCTGAACCGCTCCGCGGATCCGCATTTCCGAATGGCCAAACAGGCCAGCCGTGTATTCGCCGCAGAGATTCACAAACTCATGGCCATCGATGTCCCAGAGCGTACTGCCTTCGCCTTTCTCCATCGCAATGGGAAACGGCTGATAATACAGGACGGAGCGTGTGTTTCCGCCCGGCATGACTGTCCGGGCTTGGTTGTGAAGTTCGCAGCTTCGGGGATGCTTCGCGACGAAGCGGTCCCTGGCCTCGAGCAGGCTGGATTCAAGTGCGCTGTTGCATTCGGGGGCTGCCGACATCTTCTAGACCTCTACTCAAAAAGTCGCTATCGATGCACTTACGGAAGGGCGACGTGATTCCTGCCTTTCGCGATCGATCGATCGGCGCAGTCTCAAACAGCCAACGCCGTTTCGACAAGGTTTACCCAATAGCCGATGCCATAAGGCAGGGCTTCATCGTTGAAATCATAGGCCGGGTGGTGCAAGGAAGCAGTCGGACCGTTGCCAATACGGATGTACGCGCCCGGCCGTGCCTCAAGCATGTAACCGAAGTCCTCCGATCCCATGCTTGGTCTCATCTTATCACTCACGGCTTCAGACCCGACCAGGGCGCGTGCTGCCTCGATTGCCAGATTGGTCGCTTCAGTGTGATTGAACATGATGGGTTCGAGCCGCCGATGCCTGAACTCGATTTCCGCGCCTAATCCCTGGGCGATACCCCGCGCACATGCCTCAATCTGTCGTTCCGCGAAGTCCCGCAGGGAGGGCAGAAGTGTCCTGACAGTGCCGGCCAATTCAGCGCACTCTGGAATGATGTTGTGCGCTGTGCCGGCATTCAACTTCGTGACGGAGATGACGAGAGACTCGATCGGGTCCGTGTTGCGCGAGACCAATGTTTGCAGGCCGACAATGATCTGGGCTGCAACAACAATCGGATCGATGGTCCGATGCGGCTGGGCCGCATGGCCACCCCTGCCCTTTACGACAACATCGAACTCATCAAGCGCGGCCGCGTTAGGTCCATCGCATGTGGCGAACTTTCCCACTTCTATCCCAGGCCTATTGTGCATGCCAAAAACCTGGGAGATGCCGAAACGGTCCATAATCCCTTCCTGGATCATTCTTTGGCCGCCCTGTCCATCTTCCTCGGCGGGCTGAAAAATCAAGGCAACGGAACCCTTGAAGTTGCGAGACTTCGCAAGATATTTGGCCGCGCCCAGCAGCATGGCCGTGTGACCGTCATGGCCGCAGGCATGCATTTTGCCCGGCATCGTCGACGACCAGGGTTTGTTTGACGCTTCCAGAATCGGCAGGGCGTCCATGTCCGCCCTCAACCCGATCGTCGGCCCGTCTCCACCTTCGCCCTGGATCAATGCGACGATTCCGGTTTCAGCTATCCCCGTTTCGATATGATTGATGCCAAACGAAGCCAGTTTCCCCGCCACGAACTGGGCCGTTTTGTGCAGGCGATAATCGAGCTCGGGGTTTTGGTGAAGGTAGCGGCGCCACTCGGTTGCCTCGCTCTGCAGATCCAGAAATGTCTCAACGCTGTGCATCTGTTCTCTTATATATTTGTCCGCTCGGCATATTATTGCGGCCGATTGGCGGTTGCGTTCATTCAACCATCATAGTCCCGGCGGCTTCCGTCAAATGCAGTTTGTATATCGTCGTCATCTAGAAGCGATATATAGACGCTGGCCCTGATGTGTGGTTGGCCTGCGTTCCGGCTCGCAATGTGCTAGGAAGTCACTAGCGAGAGCTGTCCCTCGAAGGTGCTTGCACAATCGGATTGGAATACTCCCGCCAATCCACTCCGTTTCTGTCGCTGTGCAGATACCGGACGCCGGCCTGGAGGTCCGCCTGCTGGCGATCGTCTTGAGGCGGTTGATCTGACCTTCGACGGGGCTCGTGCTCCAGGGCTGGGTGATTGCCACCCGGACAGCCTCAACGTCACGGCCGATGCCTGCTGCAAGGGTGGCCAGGTCCCTGTTGGCGGCATGGGCGATCCATTGCTCGAGGCCGGCATCATCGTTGCCGCGTATCACTGCGGCAAAACGGCGGGCGAGTTCGCTCGCTGATCTCGCTGTGTGTTCGCCACGCGTCGCGGTCGGAACTGATAGCGAGGAAGTCGAACACGACATTCGGGTATTCCCCTCTGCGCCTTTGATCTTTGCAATAGACGATCTTGGTCTTTGTCGGATGCATTTGGAGCCCGCATGCTACCCGTCGAGCACCAAGCTCCGCCTTGAGGGCTTCTGCCCGCTGCTCATTCCGGCAATGCACAAGGCCATCGTCGGCATATCGACACCATGGAAGGTCAGGATGCGTCCGCGTCATCCACAGATCAAATGCATAGTGCATGAAGAGATTCGACAAGATCGGGCTGACAACGGCCCCGCGTGTGCGCTCGACGACTTCTCCGTTCTTTTCCATCGGCGCTGCCAGCCATCTTTCGATGTACAGCAGAGCCCACTTGCATGTGACGTGCTTCCTGACCGCCTTCAGCAAGAGATCGTGCGGAAGAATGTCAAACAGCCCTTTGACGTCGAATTCCAGAACCCAGTCATGCTTCCAGCACCGCTGACGCGTCACGCCAACGGCATCCAGAGCCGATTTTCCCGGCCAGGCCTGTAGCCGTAGGAGTCTGGAAGAAAGATGGTATCCAAATCCGGCTCAATCATCTGCTTGACCACCATCTGCGCGATCCGATCGCTGACCGTGGGCACACCCAAAACCCTTTCGCCTCCAGTCTTCTTCGGAATGGAGACAGCGCGAACCGGCGGTGGGAAGCGTCCCTGAGGACATCCGATTCCAGACCTTTTAGAGGTTTCCTGCAAGGTCCTTCTCGAACATAGCGCCGCTCAAGGCGGCGCATTGCTTCTTTCATCAGCTCGGGTGAACCGGTGAGGTACCATTGGGTATCGGCCACGTGACATGACCGAGATAGGTGGACAAAATGGGCAGGAGCCGCTCGGGATCTTGCTCGGCTACGTACCAACGCACCAGCGTGTTCGTCGCGAAAACATGTCTCATGTCATGCAGGCGCGGGCCATGACTGTCAGTTGCGCCGCGCAGGCCGATCTGGCGAGACAGAGTATAGAATGTTCGATGAATGTCTCCCACATCAAGGCGGTTGCCCAACTGGGAAGTGAACAAATAAGGAGACGCCGCCTGGGCTGCATAATGCTGTCGGCGGCGTTTGAGATAATCCCGGAGCACTGCGCAGGTTGATGCGTGCATCGGCACCAGACGGGACTTTCCGAATTTTGTGCCGCGGATCGTCATCACCGCGGCATCAAAATCGATGTCCGAAAGCTTGAGGTTACGGGCTTCGCCGAGGCGCAGGCCGGAAACGCTCAGCAACCCGAACAGGCAATAATATGTCCATGGCCTGAGCTTGCAGCGAGTAAAATCGGCACGGCATCTCAAGCGCTGCGGACAAGAGGCGCTGGATGTCTTCCTTTGAATAGAGATAAGGCCGAGCTCGCTTCGGGCGAAAGGGTAGCAAACCGTCCGGGGGAATCTGGGTTCGCGAATCAGCGGCAGCTCGATGACGGGCGAATACGCGGACGTAACCCAGCCGTGTCGCCCAATACGCAGGCTGTGCATGGGATGGTCGCTGGGCCTAGGCGAGGGCCAGCTCCGTCGTGATGTGTGGCGTGTCGTTGGGCTCCAGAAAGGCGGCGAAATCGATCAATCCCCGTTCGGTCTCTCGCAGCTTGAACCCCAGTCCTCGCCGCATCTCAATGTACTCCTGAACAGCCTGTCGGAGTGTGCTCATTGGCTTCTCCCGGCCATGGCAAAGCCAGTGTTCGCAACGCGTCGAGATCGACCTTGGCGTAGATCGCTGTTGTCTGCAGATGGTGGTGTCCCAGAACTTCGCCGATCTCACCCAGCGAGGCGCCGCCACTCAGCATCTCTGAGGCGAGCCCGTGCCGGAACTGGTGGGCTCCCGTTGTGGGAGCGTCGATGCCCGCCCTCTTCAGGGAGCGTCGGACGACGCAACCAAGTCCACTCGGCCCCTTGAACCCGCGGATCGGAGCTTTGTCGCGCAAAAAGACATGACGGCTGGCATTGCGCGGGCGCCACTTCCGCAAGTCGTCGGTGATCGCCTCGCCAACATCCGCTGGCAACGGAAGGTCGTTGCGTTGACCGTTCTTGCCACGCACACGGATTTGTCCAGTTACCCAATCGATGTCACCGAGCTCGAGCGACACCACCTCGCTCGATCGTAATCCCAATCGCGCCAATGCGAGGATCATCGCATAGTCGCGGCACCCAATGGGCGTATCCCGATCGATGCTGGCGAGCAAACGAGTTACCTCATCGCGGCCGATCGCGCGGGGAATGGACGAAAGTGACCAGTTGGCTACGATAGGAACCGCTGCTGCCAAGTCTGACGTGATGTCACCCCGATAACGCACATAGGAGAGAAACGACCGCAGTCCGGTGGTAATGATCTTCGCGCTTCGCATGTTGAGACGCGGAACCTTCCGTTGCACGAAATCGGTCACGTCAACGGCACGCAATTGTGCGAGCGACACCTCACCATCGCTGAAGCGAAAGTTGAGAAAATCTCGGGCGACTGGCCGATACTTTATGATCGTTTGACGAGACAGCGCACGTGCATCTTGCAAATACCGCTCGTATGCCAGCACATGTTGTTCAACCGGTGATAGGTTGTACTCGGCCTTAATCTCTTCGGCGATTGCGCTCTGGCTTCGTAGAAAAACCAACAGATGTCGAAGAGCTGTGCCGTCTCCACGCTTTGGCCGTTGCGTTCGGTCCAGCAAATAACGCCCAGGATGCTCCGCACATATATCGCTTAGTTCGATCCCCTTTTGGCGGAGCCACGTACTGAAGCCCGCAGCCATCCGCACCTGGTTCCTCGTAGAAACAAGATCGTAGCCTCGATCAACGAGCCATTCGGCAAACGGAACAACGTAACTCGCCACCGGACCCTCTGGCGGCCGCGACAACGCAAAATCATCATTGATGAAATACTTCATTGTTTGCTCCCTTTCCAAGCTGGATTGCTGGAAGGGCTACAAACTATCTCTACATGCTACCCTATAAACCCTTGGAATCGTGGGCTATCATCCTGCTACTCGACATAGTCGGGCGGGGTAGATAGTGGCGAAGGGTGTGCACCGTCACCCGCTTCTCAACGCCCAGGAACTCGCAGGCTGCTCGACAGGCGATACCTAAGGTCTGTGGGTGGATCGGGCCGCGGCCATCGCGCCGAGGAAATAGCCATCGCCCCGGCTTGCTCAACCGCCAATAGACGCGCAAAATCTCCAGCAGCTGCGGCGACAGCATCACGTAGCGGTCCTTGCCGCCCTTGCCCTGCTCGATGCGAATGATCATCCGGCAATCACTGAAACGCCTCCGGTTGGCGGTCGCGGCGTTCTTGAAGAACCTCAGCATGCATCGAGAGCCGTGTATCAGCATCCTTCTGATATAGGAGTTTCCACATTTGCTGATGCCGAGCAATGTCGAGCGGCCACCGGTCGAATGCTGTCGAGGGACGAGACCGAGCCAAGCTGCGAAGTCGCGCCCGGACTCAAACATTTGGCCGTCGCCAATTGCGGCAACGATCGCCGTCGCGGCGATCGCACGGATCGCCACGGCGGAAAAAACGTGCCACTGCCAGACCAACTGAGAGCGCGACAAACATTAGCCTGACCGTGCTCCGAACGGGCCAGCCGCAATTCAATGCCCTGTTTGTGAAGCTCGCGCTTCAACGCATCGACCAATCCGCGAACCGGATCAGCCAAATTGCCAAAAAGGGCGTCGACGTACGGTCGCGCAGTTTCCGCCTCTGCGAAATAGGTGGCTGTATCCTTCCTGTAATGGGAAGCGCCGACATATTGGCCTGGCACCCCATCCTTGCGCTCCTGTAGACCGGGACTGCCAACAAAGTTTGCGGTGATCTCCTCTGCTATTTCGGTGCTGAAAGCTTGGTTGATGTGCAGAGCAGTGATCTCACCTTTCAGGACTGAGATGATGTCCGAAGTGCTGATTGAGCCGGTTCGGTGTCTAACGGTAACAGGGGAGATGGCTGGCTCTTGAGATACGTGGTTAATCGTCATTGGCTTGCTCCTTTAGTGCGTGATCAAGGATGGCGATGCCATGATCGAGTTCGACATCGGTGATGGTTATCGGCGGCAGGACTTTGATAACGTCGCGATTTGGCCCTGAGGATTCAATCAGCAGCCATTTTCGAATGCGACATCGTGCACACGGCCGACAACGCCTGTGACCGGCATTTGAGGCCGGCCATCAGACCGCGGCCGCGCTTTTGTTCAATGTACTTGGGAAATTTCGCAACAAGGCTGTCCAGGTGTCTTTGTAGTTTGACGGCCGTCCGCTCGACGCCAGCAGTAAACTGCGTGTCGGACCACAGTTTGCACATCGCCCCCGCAGTCACGAAGGCGAAATTGTTGCCTCTGAAGGTCCCGCTATGTTCTCCGGGATTCCATACATCTATGTCGGGGCGAATCAGAACGATGGAGAACGGACTCCCTGATCCGCTTAGAATGATCTCGTCCTTCTGAATCTTTACCGCAACGCAAGCGGGATGGTGGTGCTGATGCCAAATGCATTGACCCCATGTCAGTTTGAACCGGCAAAGGGAAAATGCCACTTCCCAACGGGTCAAAGCACGTCTTCCATTGCAGCGACCAAAGCTGTCTCTCCCCTACAGGGAACTGAAGGCTCTCGCAGTGCTGTGAATCACCATCTGAAGAGCGCAATGCGGGAAATCCGCTCGCTACGTTATGCGTGAGCCGGAGGCGGGTGACTGCCTCCGGCGACCCGATCGAAAGCCGAATGGCTGAGCTACTTGACCATCTGAGACGCGAAACTTTTCACAATCTGCTTCGCTTCTCCAATAGTTGGAAGCCCGACAAAGTTGTGACAAAGCAAACAGGCAGAATCGGACGCCAAAAGCCAACACGTTGGACTGACACCGCTTTTTCGAGTTGGCACACCTATTGCGTTTTGAACTGCGACGTTCACCCAGCAACGGAGCCGTTCGATGTCTGTATCGACCATTTCGCTTGAGAGTATCTCTCGACCAGTGCTCGCGACGGGACAAGCCTATGCAGTAGACATTAACGGCGCGTTAGAATCTCCTGTCTTCAGCCCAGAGTGCGCGGTCACTTAATATGCGGTGCTCAGTTCTATGGCGACCCGCTTTTTGCTCGAGACGCGGGCGCACGTTCGCAAGCGTTCAACATCGCCTCAAGCTCCTGTGCTTGCACGGACCAGTTTCGCGGGTCGGCTGGAGACTAGACGTATTCGGCAACGGCAACAAAATCAGTTTTCGACTAGTACGGGATGAAGTTAATTCAAGCTAATGCTAACCCCAGTGGCAGGAGAATCGAACATGTCTGATGATTTTACTTATGGCGAAATTTACGCTCCGCTGTATGAAAAATACACCACCCTGCAAGGTAAAGTCGCTGAGGTAGACGAGACGGTCACCTTTCTTGAACGATATTGCAGCGGGGGTAGTGCTCTCGAACTGGGTATAGGCGACGGGCGCGTAGGAGTGCCGTTGAGCGAGCGCGGCGTCAAGGTCGAAGGTATCGATAATTCGTGCAGCATGTTGAAACTTCTCGCCAAGCGCACCGATCTAATCAAGGCTTGGCAGGGAGATATTGCCCATTTCACATCAGAGCAACGCTACAGTATGGTGTATTGCGTTTATAGCACGTTCACGCTGCTCTTCACGCGCGAAGCGCAAATAGCTTGCCTCCGATCTGCCGCGGAAGCGCTAGATGATAAGGGGGTTCTGGTGATAGAATTGGGTGTACCAAGCTTGAATCCTCTGGTCGGCGGCCAGAAAACCACAACGGCGCGGCTAGTGGATCATGAGAATACGATCCTCAATGTTTCTGTCCACGATCCACTAAACCAGAACTTGGTTTCAACCCTCCTCTGGTTTTCTGGTACGTCGGTCAGACGTTTACCGCAACGCGTTCGCTACGTTTATCACCAGGAACTCGATACCATGGCCGAATGCGTGGGGCTGGAGCTAGCGGAGCGGTGGGGAGATTGGGCGAGAGGTGCGTTCACCGAACGATCCGAACATCATATCTCGGTCTACCGCCGAATCAACCCGTAGTGCGGGGATCTTCCGCGGCTCAATTGCGGGTATCGCTTTCTATAAATTTGGTTTGAGGTGTGATTCACGGGCTCCGTTGAAGAGGCTTTGATAGGTGATTTGTTTCTGCTTTCCGAGCATCAGATGGCGCGGATATCGCCGCATTTTCCGCTGTCGCACGGAGTGCCGAAGGTCGATGACCGGGGGTTGTCAACGGTATCGTCTATGTGATCCGTAATGGGTTGCAGTGGAAGGATGCGCCCTCGGGCTAGGGTCCACACAAGACACTTTACAACCGTTTCATCCGCTGGAGCCGGCTTGGGGTGTTCGACAGGATCTTCGCCGCGCTGGCCGGCGAAGGTCCCAAGCCCGAGCGCACCATGATTGACGCGACACATCTGAAGGCCCACGTATTGCCTCGCTCAAGAGTGTTCCCAAAGAATAATGCCGTTGCCTCACTGGGGATGTTCTCGATTGCCTCACTGATTGTTCCCGAGATTTAGCCTCTGCCGATCCGGGGATGATCTCACCGCATGACCTCTATAATTTCCGTCCGCGCGGCATCGGCGAATGGCCCGAACACCAACGCATTGGCTTGCGTACTGCGCCAGATCTTCATTCAACGCTGCACGGTTCGAATGAGGCCGTCGGGATACACGCCGGGATATTTGACCTGCAAGCGTTCACAAACTCTCGTGGCGTTCGCCAACGCTCTGCCTCGAACCATTCCTCAAGCTCGGCAGTGACAGCAAGGAGCGGATCGGGTCTGCGCCGCTCGCGCTTAACCGCCGGCTTGGGGCGGGCGGTCGGGTTACTTCCCCACCACGCGACGCAATCCGCAACTCGGATAGAAAGTCTTCGAGCGGCAATGCCTCGCCCTCGGCGGCAGTCGAACCGTCCGGCTTGTCGGCGATGTCGGCCAAACCTCTCTTGTGCCAGGCGTATGTCGCGCAGCAGGCGAACCGAATCGAGCGTCAGGTACATCGCCTTGAGGCGAAGGCGCGTACAGGAATAGCAGCAGGGCATGGTCGCGCGCCCCAAGACTCGCACGCCTGTCGGGTTGACCGAGGAGCGCATCCATCTCAGCCTTTTCGAGATAGCCGATCGCGGCCTTTGCCGTCTTCTTGAATGGTACTGCCCTTAACTCGGAACACCAGGCCAGGTGGACTGGCGAACGCATGCCGATGAAGCGTGCCAGCGAATGAATGGTCGCAAGCCGTTGGTTACGGGTTGCTTCGCTGCATTGGCGATCACGTTCCACATGGTCCAGGAATTTGCGGACGATCGCCGGTGTCAGCTCTTCCACCGTCATACGATCGATTGCACGACCTTCCTGCCTGCTTGCAAACGGCAGCAGCAGTGCAAGCGTGTCGCGGTAGCTGGCTTGGGTGTTGCGGGAAAGATTGCGTTCGGCGACCAGGTGCTCCAACAGGAAACGACGGATCCACGGACCAAGGAGGCTCTCATCCTTCATGGTTGGCCCCCATTGCATATTGCGCAAAGCGCTGGCTGGCTGCATCGAGGAGATCGGGCGTCATGTGCAGATAGCGCTGCGTTGAACGTGTATCGATGTGGCCAAGGTAGGTTGCGAGTTGCGGGAGCAACCGTTGCACGTCTTGACCGGAGCGATACCAGGCAATCACCCGATGCACGGCGGCCGTGTGACGAATATCGTGCAGTCGTGGTGGCCGAAGCTCTCCGACAGGACAACTGATTCCGGCGGCTCGGCGGACATGCTGGAACCAGGAAATGACCCGCACATAGTGCCACGGCCGGCCATCGCGCGTGGTAAACAACGGGGATTCTTCCCGCGCGGCAAAGGGAGAAGGTGCCGGCGTTCGATATGCGCAGCCAGCTCGCAGTTGAGCTTTGGTCCGATCGGCACGAGACGCGTTTTGAAGAACTTCGTGTCGCGGACGGTGATGATCTGCTCGGTCAGGTCCACGTCGTGCAAGACCAAGCGAAGCGCCTCGCCGATGCGCATACCGCTACCCTAAAGCAGCAGGAGAAGGGTACGATAGATTGCCGGCACCTGAGGACTGTGCCCAACCTTCAGGATCGAGGTTGCGTCCAGCAGTCGACGTAGCTCGTCGGTGGAGTAGACGTACGGGGTCTATTGCGGCGGCAGCTTCGGCAATGATGTCGGCAGTGGCGAGAACGCCGCATGGCCGCGGCTGACGGCGAAGCGGTAAAAGCCGCTCAGGACTTTGTAGCGCAGCATCCAGGCGGCGCTGAGAGAGCCGCTGCCTTGGAGAAACGCGGCTACCGTCTTTGGGGTAATCTCGCCGATCTCGGGATTGCCCATTACGCGGCAGAACCTGCGCAGCAGCACCTCGGCGGACTCGAAACGCATGCCCAATGACCGCTGCTTGGTCAGATAAGCGTCGACGACATCGGTCAGCATCATTGCAGCGCTCCCAGGTCGAATGCACCAACCTCGCGAAGAGCTGCCAAGTTCACCTTGGCGTAGATGCTAGTTGTCGCAGCGCTACGGTGCCCCAAATGGTCCCCGATCTCCTTTATCGACAGACCTTCGGCAAGAAGCCGAGAGGCGCAGGCATGGCGCAGCGCGTGCCCCCCGCGATGGGCCGCTTCGATCCCGAGCGCGACAAATCTGCGGTTCGCGACATCATAGATGCTCCCCGCCTTCAACGGTCGGCGGGGCGCTTGCATACAGAGGAAGACTTCCGGGCACGCCGACGACGGCCGTATCGTGTCAATGTAGCGGGCGAGCGCCTCAGCAACAGACGAGACGAGCGGATAGATTTGTGGCTGGCGGCGCTTCAGACGGAAAAGCCGTAGCGTCCGACCGGCCCAGTCGATCTGATCGAGGCGCAATGCCACTACTTCCCCACTGCGCATTCCATAGACCGCAAGCAGCAGCAGGATTGCACGATCGCGGATGTCCCGCGGCTTGTCGGTCTCAGCATCGGCCAACATGCGTTGCACGTCTGACCAGTCCGGGGCGTACGGCAGAGATTCCTGTCGGTATAGCCGGGGACGGCAAATCGATCCCGCCAGGCTTTCGGCGCACATTCCCCGCTTTCCTGCGTAGCGCAGAAATCCGCGCAGAGCCGAAGCCGTGTTGGCGACAGAGACGCGGGACCATCGTCCCGTTGCCTTGGTAACGAAATAAGCGTCGATGTCTGCGGCCTGAAGATCCCCGAGTTGCCGATCTGTCTGGTCGCACCAGCGCAGGAACCTGCCGATCACACGCGTCCATTGCTCGAGCGTGGACGGTGTGAAGCCGCGCTCATCGCGCATCCACCTCACATACTCGTCGAGTTGGCTCTGATTCGAATCTGGCACTCGGTTCACGCCACCAACCGAGAAATCGAAGCCAAGGTCGTCCGATATCGACCACTCTTCGCGCCGCGGTGACGGCTCCGTGGGCCTGTTGCCTCTCAATGGCGATCCGTCGAAGTGCCTCGATGTCGATGCCTTTGGAAGAAGCATCCGGGCCGAGACGCGTGGCAATCCACAACAGCTCGCTGCGCTTGGTTCTGAGAGAAAAGGGAGTGGTGCCGCGTTCCGCGCAGTGGCGAAGGTAACGATTCCGATCTTCGGCAAACGGCGCGCCATCATTGTGGTGGCCCGACGAGTGGCCGGTATCAGTCGTCTGATCCATAGCAAACCTCCATTGGAAAATGGCTTGCTAGCCAGCCATTAAGTTATGTTGCGTCAAGAACCCAACGACGGCCAAACGCCTGAGAAATAAAAGGACTTCCACAACATAAATTTGGCCGCAACATAACAGGTGTAGCCGTAGCCGCCGGGATGGGCGGCGCGATACTCCTGCCACAACAGCGTCAGCGTCACCCCCTTGCGCTTCAACTCCCTGGCGATCAGCGCAAAGTCCGGTTCGCTCAGGTCTTGCGGCGGACGACCGGCACGGCCAAACAGCAGCCGCTCAAGCGTCGCCTCGTCGTGGCGGGGCGGCAGCGGCCAGCATGCCAGCCCGGCCTCCCGCGCCCGCAGCAAATAGGTCGATACCGTCGTCTTACTGATCTTCAGCCGTTCTGACACCTCACGCACCGAAAGACCCTGCTCATGGGTCAGGCGCAAGATCGCTTGGATATCCCTCACGCTCGTTCGTCTCGCTTGCTTCCGTCTCGGCATGGCCCCTCTCAACGTCATCGTGAGAGGCCAAACTGCCAGAACGGCGCAGCCGAGAACCGACCGTTAAATCCGCTCCCGAAAACTGTCCTGGATTTAGCGGAAACGCTGTCCGCGAATTACCGAAATCACTGTCCGGGGTTTAGCGAAAAGGGTGTCCGGGAATTACCGAAACACGCAGCCATCGCGCTGACCACGGACCGAAGCATGAACCCGGGGTGTCCTCAGAAGAAGGGACGCGATCCAGCGCTCTCATCGCGATCACGCGCTCGGAATGAACAGCCCTCAATCGGCCGACACAGTGTGTTGTCGAACCACTCGCTGCGTCTCTTTTGGACATAACTGCCCGGCCCCGTTACCGAAATCCTGACCGTAGTTCTCGCCGCCAGCTGCCCGCCAATCCTTCTTGCGCCCTAATGCGGCCGCTGCAACCAAAGCTTCAAACAAATTCACCGGATCTTTGCGACCGCAAATCGTTGACGATGGTACGCTCACCACAAATCTGAGGTCAGGCACAGCTGAAAAAACTGATGCCAGTTTACTCAGAACACCGCAAAACATGCAACTGAGGATCAACAGCCATGGCAAGAAGAGCGCTCATCCTGCTCGAAAGCAATACAAGGGTCACGGGTCCCCTATTCGTCCAAGCGGCCCAGCGTCTTGGTCTTCATCCAATTACCCTGTCGACTGATCCAGCTCAGTATGACTATCTTGCGGCGGAAAGGCTTGAGGCAATCCGTGTCGATACAAACGATCTCGATGCGCTGATCCACGAATGTTCCCGGCTGCGTGCGACCTATGACATTGCTGGCATTACGAGCGCCACGGAGTCGTTCTATGCGACAGTTGGCAAGCTCTGTCGGCATTTCGATTTACCGGGACCGAACCCCGCATCGATTGAACGATGCTGCGACAAATTCACCCAACGACAACTTCTCGCGGAGGCTGGCGTTCCAGTACCTGCTTATCGCGTGGCAGCGAATGCGACGGATGTAGAAAGCTCCGCGGCGGAGATCGGCCTGCCGGTGATTGTTAAGCCAGCCGTAGGCAGCGGCAGCAGCGGTGTCCGATTGTGCCGCAACCTCGATGAGTTGGCCGAGCATACGAACTATCTGTTAGGCGGGAAGCACATATGGCGCTCTTCGCCTAGGATACTGGTGGAAGAATTCGCACAAGGCCCCCAGTATCTGTCTGAGACAATGGGAAATGAGGTCATTGGGATTGGCACCGCTGACTTCGTGTCCCCCCCGCATTTCGTCTATCGTGAGTGGACGTTTCCGGCCCTGCTGGCGGATGACGAGCATGAGCGCATTGCCGATGTTTCGCTAAGCTGTTTGCGAGCTCTCGACCTTGGCTGGGGGCCAGCAGACATTGAGTTCCGGTGGACCAAGCGTGGCCCAGTCGTCATTGAAGTCAATCCGCGTCTTGCGGGTGCGCCCGTCCCTCAACTGGTTCAGCTGGCTTACGGTGTCGATCTCGTCACGGAGCACATCAGGCTTGTCATCGGCGACGAATGGAATTTGCGCAGAAGGCATTCGCAGACTGCGGCCGCGCGGTTCCTGGTTCCTGATCGCGATGGCATCCTGGATTGGATCAGTGGCGACAGTCAGGCCGCTGCTGTATCAGGCGTCGCCGAGGTCAAATTCTATGTTGACCCCAAGACGCCGATCGTCAGGAAAGGCGACTATAGAGACTTGATAGGATATGTCGTCGCCACTTCACCAAGCCGTGCTCAGACCGAGGCGATACTTCAGCATGCCGTCGACTTAATCGATTGGTCTATCACACCATTTCCGGCCGTTGGCGAACAGGAACAATCTGCGGCACCTCACCTCCGCGCACCAGCGAAGGTGGCGGCAGATAAGACGTGATCGTCGCCTAGTGTTGCTACAATTGAGAGCACGACAGAGACGCGGGCAACGATGATGCGAATCTTTGCTTCTGGGCAGCGTCATGCTATTGAATACAGTAAGAGGCAATACTTGTCTGCGAAAGGCAATAGTTTCCTGATCGACCTGCAGGTTAAGCCCGCTCTAGATACTTCAGCGTGCCATCGGCTTAATCGGTTCGTCGATCACACCATTCCCAAATTTTTCGGCCTCTTACCTCTGGTCCAATTGAGAGCACGAGGGAGACGCAGATCGACGACGATTGTGCTCGTCTGCCCCCCACGTTATCAAACAATAAAGGGTATCACCTATCTGCGAGCGTCTATCGTTTCTGCCCGATTTACGTGCTAAGTCTGCGGTTAAACTCATAATTGGGTGGATGGTAAGCTCACACTTCTTGCTATAGGGCACAAATTGATCCCTGATTGCTGGAACCGCTTCGGCGCCGAGAAGGTGTTGTATTTCGAACAAGTAACAGCTGGTGAGACAAATGCTAACCTCTAGCGTAGAAATTTTCGGTCAGGCCGGTAACGAGCGCCATTCATTGCTTTCTGCTCGCCGGATGATCGTGAAGATTGGCTCCGCACTGATTGCCGATACAGAGACCGGAGAGATACGTGGTCCTTGGCTTGAGACGCTGATAGAGGATGTCGTGCGAATTTTCTCACGCGGGCAACAGGTGATCATCGTCACCTCTGGCGCTGTCGCGATTGGATCATGTCAGTTCGATCAGTTGGACCGACCTCTGCGAATTGAGGAGAAGCAAACGGCCGCCGCGATTGGTCAGGTCCGACTCATGCTTGCTTATGAAAAGGGTTTCAATCGCCATGGGTTTGGCTTGGGGCAAATATTGTTGACCCGTCAAGATATAGACAACCAGCATCGTCGCCACACCGTGCGGTCAACTCTTCAGCGACTTCTGGAAATTGGCGCTGTACCTGTTATCAACGAGAACGACGCGACCGCAACGGCCGAGAACTGTTTCGGCGACAATGATCAGCTGGCGGCTCAGGTGATGAAGGTGGCAAACGCCGACCTTCTCATTCTGCTTTCCAACGTAGATGGCCTCTTCACGGAAGATCCACACGACAACCCGTCGGCCCGCTTGGTCACAGAAGTGGGATGCATTACCCCCGAGATAGAGGCCATGGCCGCTCGTTCCCCCGCTCGCCATAGTTCGGGCGGCATGGTAACAAAGTTGATGGCAGCAAGGATAGCCATGGACGCGGGCTGCGGCATGGTCATTGCCAAGGGAAACAAACCTTACCCACTCACCGCTATCGAGAACGGTGAGCTATCGACGTGGTTTGTTCCGTTCGCCAACGACAGAGCTTCGCGGGAGGAGTCTTCAAACGTGGATAACACACTCAGCTGAGCCAGCGGTGCGATCCCATCTAACGGAATGGCTCTATCCACGCCCCGGCAGGGACGTCTCGGCGCGCTCTGAACGCGATCCTCAAAGCTGTCATGCTGTCGCTCCGGCGGTCCGGTCGAAGAACTCGCCGGTCTTGAGCATCGCATGCATTGTCACCGCCAGTTTGCGGGCTACGGCAACGGCGGCTCGTTTGAAGCAGATCCTCTCCCGGAGTCGCAGGCCCCATGTCCGCAGGCTGCTGTCGGCGCAGCTGCGGGTCAGGATGACCGTCGCAGCTTCGTAGAGAAGCCCTCGCAAATGACGATCGCCCCGTCGGGATATGTGGCCGTCATAATCGACCTCTCCCGATTGGTAGCGCCGGGTCGTCAGACCGAGCCAGGCTTCCGGAAGCAAAGGCTGCCAACCTGCGTCGAAAGGTCAAGGCACCTACGGGAACGAATTCCACCTAGTGGCTCTGCACAGGGATTATGACTCTTTGGCTGGTATTGGATAGGCTTTGGCCAATTTGAGGCGGGCCTGTTTGGTTGAGAAAATCCAGTTGATGCGGGCGCCGCTGTTGTTTCGCTGGTTTTCCCAAGCGGCGACCTCGGCAGTGAGGCTGCCGCGAGTTTCGATGCGGCGGTCGAGGCATTGGCCGCGAATCTGATGGCGGCAGGGCCTGATAGAGCGCGGCGGGCGTGTGGGTCGACAGGTTGTCGAGCACCACCTGGATGCGCACGGCGTGAGGGTATTGGATATCGACGAGATCGCCCATGCAGTGGGCGAAGTCGTCGGCTGCGCGCCGCTCGGTGATCTAGCAGAACATCTTCAGAGGGTGGTGACCGCCGTATCGCAGAGCTCGCCATCGCCGATCCAGAGCGGCAGGACCGCTATGCCGATCGTGCCGCTCTCATGACTGAGCGCGATATCAGGCGCATGGGTGAGGCGCCACATTGCAGGCGGCCGAGTGGGCGCGCCATAAGAAAACATCAACGCCGGAAAGCGCATTCGCAGCGGCCGATCGTCATCATATCACCCGAGCTGAAGGCTCTCACGCCGCCCTCCTCAGATGACCGCCACGGCCTCCGAACTCGTCCGGCCCTGCTTCGAGCACATCGTCTTCCAGACGAGGAAGCCCTCGCGGTCGGCGGCGATCCTGTCGCATGCCAGATAGGCGACATTGTCGCGCGCATAAACGACCATGCGTATAGAGGTGCGCACCGCCGGGAATAACGGCGATTTGGTGACGACATAGGTCACGATCGGCGCCCCGTATTGTTCGAAAATGCCAACATCCCTAACCGCGCCTACTCCGCCGCCTGGAGAATTGCGGGCTTAATCCCATACATCGAGTAGAGACCCGCCTCATCGAAGATCACGCGGTCGTCATAGCCGCTGAACCAGATTGCATTCGGGTTTCGACCGACGATGGTCACCTTGGATCGGTCCCGCGCATCCGCGGCCGAACGCAGTAGCTTGAAGATCACGACGCCCTTTTCGCCGCCGGGGACGCCCGGTACGGACTCGTTGGTGACGGCAGCCACTTCGGTCTTGCCCTTGTAGTGCGTGATCGAGAGCCGCGCATGCGCCTCGGTTCCGGATAGGCCCTTCTGCGACTCGTTCAAAATCTGCCAAGCACGCTCGATCGGGACATTGAACGCCTTGTGGCCGATTATGTCGCGGCCACAGAAGAAGTAGTGGTTCTCAATACCGTGTCGGAGCATCTCGCGCTGCATGGTCCGCAGCACTTCGGGATCGTCGTTTATGTCGCGAATAATCGGCGACTGATTATGAATAGTGATCCAATCGCGCCGCCCGAGTTCCTTGACCGCTGCCCGCGTTTCGGAAATCCATTCGAGCCCACCGCCAGAATTGTCGATATATCCGCCATCCGGTGTTTTGCGGAGAAATTCGGCGGGATGGTTGAAGTGCACCATCATCCGCAGGCTGACTTCCGGATAGGCCTCGTGGAATGCATCGAGCATCGCAAAGAAAGTCCGGTCGAATCGCTGTGGATGAAACGCCAGTTCCTTGGTGCCGATGCGGATATTCTCGACGCCGGCTTCCGAGAGGCCTGCCAGCCAAGCAGCGATGTTCTTGTTTCCCAGAACCATTGGATCGCCGCCTGAGATCAGAATCTCGCGAAGCCGTTCACGGCCTGTCTCGGGATGGAGGCCGCCATTCGCGGCCACCGCCTTGTTGTGCTCGCCAATGTATTCGATAATCTCGCCGAGCTGCGCCAGGCCTTTGGGAGCAACTGTCCCATCCTCGTGGGTGATTTCTTTGCGGCCGATCAGTTCCTCGCGATAGCAGAAGCGACAGTGGGCGGAGCAGGTCGACGCCACATAAAGCAGACCAAGCTCATACTTATGGATAAGCCCTTCGCGCGGGCTGAAGGTCATTTGCTTGCCCGGATCTTCAGCACCGTCGAGATCGTAGGTTTCTTTCGGGCTGGCTTTCACCAGCGTCTGCATGGGTCGGCTGTATTGCGCCTGCTCATAATAGTGCCGCGTGATCTTGATCGGCATCCGCGCCTCCAGATCTCTCGGGGTGCCTTTCAACTCGAGGATCTGATCAAGTTCTTCTCGTGAATAGAAGCCGCGCATATCTTGGGGCACATCGTTTCTGGCGAACTTGACTATGCCGGTGATGATCTGCCGGTCGTATTTGCCGTTGATGACTTTGTCCAGAAACGCCTGCTCGCGCTGTGAGGGCAAGTATTTTTCTACGGCAGCCATGGCGCACACCTCCAGGTTGTGATCTCCGGCCGGCACAGACTGTAGCTGAGGCCGATCCGCGTGAACGCGTTGATTTTCTCTGTCTGATTTCTCGGATGCACCGCCCGAACTTGCAAGCACATATTCCTCACCAGTTTATGACTCTTATTCATGAAGACAGTATTCCTCGAACCGCGCTGATCCGCACCCTTCAGCCTGCTTCAACAATGCGGCGCTCACCGGTTTTTAGGTTGTCACATTATGGCGACCGGTCGCGGCGTCATAGATGTGGATCGGCAGGAAGCAGTGCTCGTTGTAATGGGCGTTGAAGAGCGAGAGCTGCTGATGGCCGGGAACAACATCAACCGTGTCATCGATGTCGAGCGACACGCTTTTGGGCGGCGCGGCATAGCTCGACAGATCGCCCGCACCCAGCCGAGCCGGATGAGGGTGCGCAGGTCAGGCAGGTTCCTCCAGGCGCGAGCACGTCGGCTGCGAGAGCAGATCATGGCGTGAATCACCCCCTGTGAGTCGCGCGGATCGTGCATCGCAGCGGCCAGCCTGTCGGCCAGTTGGACACCTCGAACTACCGGCATTTCCAGAGGCGGGTGGTGCGGCAATGAGGTTGCGAACAGCCTGACGCGCGGCGGTGGCTGGATTTCGATCGTTGGGGCTGATGCTGGTTGCCGATTTCGGCATCGCGGCGGCGTTTTCCGCCGCTCTCGCCGTCATGCGGGGGCAGTTCGCCCCTGGTGCCAAACGAAGAGGGTGAGATTGTAGGCGAGGTTGACCATGCCGATCTTGGTGCGGGCGCGGGCGATGCCGATCGTGCGGACAAACAGGCCCATGCGGGATTTCTGCTGCGCAAAGACGTGCTCGACGAAGGCGCGGATCTTTGAGCGCCGGCCATTGGCCCGTGCCATCGCCTCGCTCATCGGCCGGCCTTTCGGTTTCTTGTGATGAATGTCGGAGACATAGCCGTTCTTGTCCAGCCACGCCTCATCCTTCTTCGAGCGATAGGCGGTGTCGGCCCATACCGTCGAGCCGGTGTTGTTCTTGTCCAGCACGTTGCGAAGCTGCGCCCCGTCCGAGGCCGAGGCGCCGGTGACGTTCCAGCCGCGGATGAAGCCGTGCCGGCGATCAATCGAGGCATGGTTCTTGTAGCCGAAGGCGGGAACGGCGATATCGCGCTGCTTCGTCTTTCCATCCTCATCGGCCTTGGCCTTCGAGAACTTCACGGTCCAGCGTGCGTCCCGGTCCTTCTGGCGCAGCTTGGCTGGCTTCTTTTCCCACTCGTCCGGCACCTTTCCTGCCTTGATGTCGGCCTTTTCAGCATCGGAATTGCGGGGTGCTTCAGTGCGGCCACGATCGTGGCATCCACGATCTGCCCACCCATCGCCAGATAACCGGCCTTGGTGAGGTGCTTGTCAAAACGGGCGAACAGGTTCTCCACTGCCCGGGCCTGCGTGAGGTGCTCCCTAAACAACCAGATCGTTTTGGCATCGGGAACCTTGTCGCCGAGTCCCAACCCGAGGAAGCACATGAAGGAAAGTCGGTCATGGATCTGGAACTCGGCCTGATCCTCCGAGAGACTGTAGAGCGCCTGCAGAACCAGGACCTTGAACATCATTACGGCATCAAAGGGCGGCCGGCCGCCCTTGGCGCCATCGGAGCGCTTCAGCGCCTTGGCCAAAGGTTTCCGGAAAACCTCCCAAGGCACCACCCCGTTCAACTTCTCCAGTGGATCGCCGGCCTCGCTCAGCCGGACACAGCGCTCGTCAATGTCCCAGAACCCAGCCTGCCCTCGCATTCAACGCCTCCGTGCAAATCACCAGGCGAAGTGAATCAAAATGCGTTCTCGATTGCCAGGTTTTTCGAGGTGTCCAGTGGCAGGCGTCGCTCGGCCGCGGCCAAAAGCATGACGCCAACATCGGAGGTGACGCGTCATCATCAAATGCAGCTGAGATCTTCTTGCGCCCAACGGCTGAAAATAAGAGCGGCAGCAACGTATCGTCGCTCATGGCGGGTGTGGCTTATATGAGGAGGGTCAATGCGAATGGTCGTCAGAGCGTCATTTTTTTCTCCGCTGTTGCAACGTCCAGGGTTTGAGCCCAATGCATGACGCGGCCCGTTGCCGAGCCAGATCCAACTTATATACGGTCGCTGTTCGGAACAGCTGCACCAACATCCCGCTTGCGGCGGACAAGGCTCAGAAGGACGGGACCATTCTCGCGAAGCGGCATTTCAAGCCAAGCCACACCTCGGTTCGTCCACCTGGATCGTCAGGACTGGTCAGGCCCTGAGGATAGGAATAGGTCTAACGTTCAGCAGTCATTAGTCAGGCGGCCTTGATTATTACCCCTCGATGGCGACACCCGCATTGACGTATTTCCAAAGCGCGACGAGCAGCTTACGGGCAAGCGCAACGATCGTCGTTTTCTTGAGCCGCCCGCTGCGCCTGACCCGATCTTGGAACCACAAGGTGAGCGCCGAGCGCGATTGATGGCGCAACCATAGCCAGGCGAGCTGATCAGCGTCGTTCGTAGTCTTGGATTGCCGGATTTCGAGACCCCCTGGTCGTGATCGATTGACCCGCTCTGCCAGGGTGTCGGTGCAAGCCCCGCATAGGCGGCCAGCTGTCGTCGGTTGTCAAAATGGCGGGAAAGCCCTTCCGCTTCTGGCTGGACTGGACTGGAAAAAGATCCGCCCGGCCAGGGTCAGGCGGCCGTTATCGACGGGCTGAAACCGGCCTGCGGCAAGATGAATCATGCGGCTGGAACGGTTGGGAAAGCGGCTGTTTTTGTGCTTTGTTGCTTGCCATGGTTCTACCGGTCTTGCCCTTCCCGACGACGTTGATGCGCTGAAGGCGATGATCCTTTCCATGGCTCGCGAGCAGGCTGCAAGCGAGGCCCGGATCGTAGTCGCCGAAGCTCGGATCGCAGCCTCCGAGGCGGAGGTCGTCTCGACCACGCGTCATTGGCGATGCCGTGGTGCGCGCCGGCGGCGATGTTGATCCCGATCGCCTGGCGAGAATCATCCGCGCGGTTCGCAAGGCATGATCGCTTCCGGTGTGGTGGTTTACGTGTCGTGCCAGCCTGTCGACTTCCGCAAGGGCGCGGCATCTTTGATGGCGCTGGTCAGGGATGGCGGCCTGGACCCGTTCTCGGGGGCGCCTTGCGGCGCCATGCATAGAGCTGCGAGGGGTCCAGCCCCTCGGAACGCGCAACTGCCGACACATTACCCCCTGGAGAGAAGGCTTCGGCGACAAGCCGTGCCTTCTCTTCGTCCGACCGACGCTTTCGTCGGGCATGGTTGCGCCACTGACGGAGGGAGCGAGCAAGCCGGCGAAGTTCACGCGCTTTGAAGCAATGGGCAGCGACATGGTGGAAATCGCCACAGGCTCCGCCGTCAAAATCTCGAATGTTCGATGATGGCTCATACTGTCGCTCATAGGATTCTCCGCATGATTCATGCTGAAAATGAGCGATCTACCGCCTGCACGCTACGTGGGGATGCCTACGCGCTTACGCGCGCGGCCGATATCGCAGACCAGCAGAAGCTGTGATCTTCCAGAGTCTTCGAATAAAGACAAACCCCGCTGCCGTCCCACCACACGATGCGAACCCGGTCCGCACGCTTCGAGCGGAACACGTGAAGCCGCCCGGCTGAAAGCCATCGAGAAGAGCGCCAACGAGCGGATTGCCAATCTCACGTCGATCCTGAAGGTTTTGCAGCGCACGCAACATGGCACGCGTTCCGAGCGGCTACGCCTGGCCATCGACGACGAGCAGGCCTCCTTTGCCTTCGAAGAGGTCGAGACCGGCCTTTCGGCGATCCGGAGCGAACTTGCTCACGCGGCTGGGGACAAGCCAAAGCGCGTAGCGCGTCCACGCAAGGGTTTTGCAGCTCATCTCGAACGCATCGAGGAAGTTATCGAGCCGGAAGTCCGGGCGACTGCGAGGGGCTGGAAAAGGTTCTGATCGGCGAGGATCGATCCGAGCGGCTGGACGTCGTGCCGCCGAAGTTCCGGGTCATCGTCACGCGCCGTCCCAAATACGCTTTCCGGGGCCGTGACGGCGTGGTCCAGGCTCTGGCGTCGGCGCACATCGTTGAAAGCGGCCTGCCGACGGAGCGGCTGCTCGCCTATATCGCCGTGTCGAAATACGCCGACGGCCTTCCGCTTTACCGGCAGGAGACGATCTATCTGCGCGATGGCGTTGAACTCAGCCGGTCGTTGATGGCGCAGTGGATGGGGCATCTGGGCTTCGAATTGCAGATGCTCGCCGATTACATCCTTGAGCGCGTCAAGGAGGGCGAAAGGGTCTTCGCCGACGAGACGACCTTGCCCACCCTTGCCCCCGGAGCGGGGAAAACCACGAAGGCCTGGCTATGGGCCTACGCACGAGATGATCGACCCTATTGTGGAACCAGTCCGCCAATGGTTGCCTATCGTTTTGAAGACAGCAGAGGCGCGGATTGCGTGGCGCGCCACCTCGCCGGATTCAGCGGTATCCTACAAGTGGATGGCTACTCGGCCTATACCAACCTGGTCAAGGCACGGGCCAAAGCCGGCAGCAATGAATCAATCCGGCTCGCCGGGTGCTGGGCTCATTATCCAGGGCGAAGTTTTATCTGGAGTCTTTGGCGGCGCATGCTGCATTTGGGAGAGGTTCAGGGGTGGCAGTATCCGGATA
>NZ_JAMYMV010000060.1:0-37312 GCF_040318715.1 Mesorhizobium sp. M1050
ATCTCCCCCTCAAGGGGGGAGATCGGCCGTCGCGAATGCCATCGCCAATCACCAACGCTCCAGGAAAAAGCGCCGTAGGCGCCGCTGCCAATCTCCCCCCTTGAGGGGGAGATGTCCGGCAGGACAGAGGGGGGCGCCAGGTAACGAGGCGCTCATCGGCTGCCCGTATCAAACCTGCGTCTCCAGAAACTCGTCCTCATACGGGAAGCGCGACAGAAGCTCTGTACCGGTGTCGGTGATCAGGATCTCATCCTCCAACTTGACGCCCTCGCGGCCGCCCTTCTCGCCGATGTAGCTTTCCACGCTCACCACCATGCCTGGCACGATATGGCCGTCGCGGCCATAGGTTTCGTAGTCCATGGCATGCGCGATGAACGGTGTTTCGCCATGCATGCCGACGCCGTGCATGACCGAGGTGTAGCGCTGGTCGACGAAACGGTCCGGGATCTTCCAGGCTTTCTCGGCGATTTCGCGGAACGCCATGCCGGGTTTGACGATCGAAATGTTGTGCTGAACCTGGTCGTGCGCCATGCGGTAGAGCGACTTCTGGTAGGGCGTCGGCTTGCCCGGCCCGCAGCGGAAGGTGCGGGAAAAATCGGAATAATAGCCGTAGCAGCCGATCGTGTCGGTATCGAGCGCCAGCAACTCGCCGGGCCGGATCTTGCGGCCGCTGGCCTCGTTGAACCACGGATTGGTGCGCTGGCCGGAGGTGAGCAGCCGGGTCTCGATGAACTCGCCGCCCTGGCGGATGACCTCGCCATACATGATGGCGAACAAATCGTTTTCGGAAACGCCGGGCTTGATCGCCTCGCGCACCGCATAGACGGCGGCCTCGGCACCGGCCATCGACACCTGCAGGCATTTGACTTCCTCAGGCGTCTTGACGGCGCGCACCGCCAGGATTTCGCCCTGGCAATCGCGGACCTCGCAGCCGCGCTTTTCCAGGGCCAGCGCCTGCAGATGGCTGCAGCGGTCGAGGCCGAGCTTCATCGAGCCGCCGCCATGCTGCCTCAGGAGCTCGGCAATCTCGTCGGCGAACGGGCCGGCGGTCTCGTCGTCGCGGCCCGACACCGACGACCACACGAGCTTGGAAGGGCGCGCCTCGTCGATCGTGTCGAGCACCATCGAGACATGGTAGCTCTGCGGGTATTCGAACAGCACGATCGGCCCGTCGGTGGGGATAAAGAAATAGCGCGTCGAGTTGCGCAAGAAATAGCCGAACATGTTGCGCGAGCCGGTGGCGTAGCGCTGGTTGTAGGGGTCGAACAACACCACGCCGCCATAGCCGGCCTCGCGCATCCAGCCGCGCAGTTTTGCCAGCCGGCCTTTTCGCAAAGCATCGGCGTCGATGAAGGACGGCTCGGTGTCCGACAGCCACATGCCGCCCGCCGGATCGGCCGCCGCCGGGTGGCGCATGCGGTCCTTGAAGTCCACGTCCTCGGTGCTGTCGGGGTCGAATACGACGATGCTCATGGGGGTACGGCCTTGGCTGGTTGCGAGGGTAGACCATGAGGCAAGAGGGGCAAGGGGATTGTGCGGAAAACCGCAGGTGTTGTGCGGGATGCCGCAGGAGCCTGCAACGTATGGCGTTGCCCCCTCACCCAGCCTCCGCTTCGCTCGGCTGACCTCTCCCCGAGGGGAGAGGAGACTTGCAGCGTCGGCGCCAGTCTCTTCTCCCCAGCGGGGAGAAGGTGGCCCGAAGGGCCGGATGAGGGGGTCTACCCTCATAAAGCGCCACCCCTAATGCCTCCTCGCCAATTTCGGCGGATGCCCATGCTCCTCGCGGAAAGCCCGGGCAAAGCTCGACATCGAGGCAAAGCCGCAGGCCAGCGCCACGTCGCGTACGGCGAGCGTCGAGTGCGCCAGGAGGTCGGCGGCGCGCTTCAGCCGCAAGCGCCGGTAGTAGCCATTGGGCGAAATGGCGAGTTCGGAGCGAAAGCTGCGCTCGAGCTTGTCGGAGGAGACGCCGAGCTTCGCGGTCAGCTCGGCCATGCCGAGCCGCTCTTCGACCGCATCCTCCATGATGGCGATGGCCGACAGCACCAGTTCGTTCTGCACGCCTGTGCGCAGCCGCAGCGGCATCATCTTGCGGTCGATGCTGGAGCGCAGCTGGCTGTGCACGAACCATTCGGCGACACCAGCGGCAAGCTCGGCGCCGTAGTCGCGGGTGATGATCTCCAGCATCATGTCGAGGCTGCCGACGCCGCCGGCCGACGTAAAACGCTTGCGGTCGATGACATAGAGGTCGCGCCTGAGCTCGATGTTGGGAAACGCCTCGGTGAAGGCGGCCTGGCTGGTCCAGTGCAAGGTGCAGGCATGGCCGTCGAGCAGGCCGGCCCGCGCCAGGAAGAACGCCGCATCCGCCACCGCGCCGATATGGGCGCCGTTGCGCAGGCTCTTGCGGATCCAGCTCGCGGCGTCCTCGGCAACGAGGTGATCGGCATCGCCGCCCGAGCAGACGACGATGCGGTCGACCTTCGGCGCGTCCTCGGCATAGAAGCCCGGCTGGATGACGACGCCATTCGAAGCCTCGACCGGGCCTTTTGTCCCGCCGACGATGATCCAGCGATAGCACGGCCGTTTCGCCAGGACATTGGCGGCGCGCAGCGGCTCGATGACCGAGCTGAACGCCATCATCGGAAAGCCGGGAAAGACCAGCACCGCGAAGGTGAGGGGTATTTCGGTGGGTGGAGCGTGCGTGGCCATGGGGCGCTACACTTCGGGCAGATGCGGGTCGGGGTCAACGGCAATTGGCGAGCTGTGGTTTAATCTTGCCCGTCGCGCGGCGAAGAGACCTGTCAGATGTCGGCGGGACAGCACCCCCCCTCTGGCCTGCCGGCCATCTCCCCCGCAAGGAGGGAGATTGGCAGTTTCAATGTCGCCGCTCGTCTTGCAACGTTAGGGGGAGATGTCCGGCTGGACAGAGGGGGTGTGAAGGATCGCTACAGAAACAAGTTTACCCTGCGCCGTAGCATCTTCCTCGCCGCGACATCAGGCCGCTAACCCCTGAGCGCCTGATCCAGATCCGCGATCAGATCATCGCCATCCTCGATGCCCGCCGACAGCCGCACCAGCGAATCCGAAATGCCGATCTCGTCGCGCTTCTCGGCGGGGATCGAGCCGTGCGTCATCAGCGCCGGGTGCTCGATCAGGCTCTCCACCCCGCCGAGGCTTTCGGCCAGCGTAAACAGCTGCGTGCGTTCGAGGAACCTTTTGGTGCCGGCAAGGTCGCGGTCGAGCACCGCTGAAATCATGCCGCCGAAGGCATGCATCTGCCTGACAGCGATCTCATTCTGCGGGTGGCTGGCGAGGCCGGGATAGATAACGCGGCGCACGTCGCGGCGCGCTTCCAGCCATTGCGCGATCTTGAGGCCGTTGGCGGAATGACGCTCCATCCTGAGCGCCAGCGTCTTGAGGCCGCGCAGCGCCAGAAAGCTGTCGAACGGGCCTGAAATGGCACCGATGGCGTTCTGCAGGAATTTCAGCTGGGTGGCCAAATCCTTGTTGTCGCCGACCACGGCGACGCCGCCGACCATGTCGGAATGGCCGTTGAGATATTTCGTCGTCGAGTGGACCACGATGTCGATGCCGAGTTCGAGCGGCCGCTGAATATAGGGGCTGCAAAACGTGTTGTCGGCGACCGTGAGAACCCCCTTGCGTCTGGCTAGCGCAGCGACACCTTCGAGGTCGACGATGCGCAGCAGCGGGTTGGTCGGCGTCTCGACCCAGAGCATTCTTGTTTCGGGGCGGATCGCGGCTTCCACCGCGGCGAGGTCGGTGAAATCGACGAAGCTGACCTGCAGATTGGCCGAGCGTTTGCGCACCCGCTCCATCAGGCGGAAGGAGCCACCATAGATGTCGTCGGTGGCGACGATATGGGCGCCGGAATCGAGCAGCTCCAACACGGTGGCGATCGCCGCCAGTCCCGAAGCAAAGGCGAAGGCGGCCGAGCCGCTTTCGAGATCGGCCACGGCCCGCTCGAAGGCAAAGCGCGTCGGGTTCTGGCTGCGGGCATATTCGAAGCCCTTGTGAACGCCGGGCGACTGCTGGCCATAGGTCGAGGTGGCATAGATCGGCACCATCACCGCGCCGGTCAGCGGATCGTGGCTCTGGCCGCCATGGATGGTGCGCGTCGAAAAGGCGAGGCGGTTCTTGCCCGATGAAGATGGGCCCGCTGAAGATGGGCCGGATATGCTGCTGGTCATCGTGCGCGCCTCAGATGGTTGATCAGGTCGATGCGGGTAATCAGGCCGATGAACTCGTCGCCGTCGAAGATGATGGCGACCTCGTTGCGGTCGAATACCGGCAACAGCGCATCCAGCGTCTGGCTGGCCTGCAGCGTGTGCAAATTGGAGGTCATCGCCGTGCGCACCGGACCGTTGAAGCGCTCCCAGCGGCCGTCATAGGGGCCGTCGACCTTGGCCAGGATGTCACTTTCGTCGACGATGCCGACGAGCTTGCCATTGTCGAGCACCGGCAGCTGCGAAACATCGGAGCGGCGCATGCGGCCATAGGCGTTGAGCAGGCTTTCGTCCGGGCCGACATAGACAGTGTCGCCGGTGCGGTGCGAGCGCATCACCAGGTCGCGCAGATCGCCATGTTGCTCGTGCTCGGCCAAGCCCTGCTCGGCCAGCCAGAAATCGTCGAACACTTTCGACAGATATTTGTTGCCGCTATCGCAGACGAAGGTGACGACCCGCTTGGCAGAGGTCTGCTCGCGGCAATAGCGCAGGGCCGCCGACAGCAGCGTGCCTGAGGACGAGCCGGCCAGGATGCCTTCCTTGGACAGGAGGTCGCGCACGGCCAGCATGCTCTGCTTGTCGGGAATGGAGTACGCCTTTTTGACCAGCGACAAATCGGCATTGGGCGGCACGAAATCCTCGCCGATGCCTTCCACGGTCCAGCTGCCGGCCGCTTCCATCTTGCCGGTCTTGATCAGCGGCGCCAGCACAGAGCCGACCGGATCGGCCAGCACCATCTCGGTCTTCGGCGAGACCTCGGCGAAGTAGCGGCCGAGCCCGGTCAGCGTGCCGCCCGAGCCGACGCCGACCACCACCGCGTCGACGTCGCCATCGAGCTGCGAAAAAATCTCCGGACCGGTGGTGGTTTCATGCGCCAGCGGGTTGGCCGGGTTGGCGAACTGGTTGGCATAGAAGGCGCCGGGCACTTCCGCCGCGATCTTCTCGGCCATGTCCTGGTAATATTCGGGATGCCCCTTGCCGACATCCGAGCGCGTCATGCGCACCTCGGCGCCGAGCGCACGCAGATGCTGGATTTTCTCGCGCGACATCTTGTCGGGCACCACCAGCACGATGCGGTAGCCTTTGGGGATGCCGACCTGGGCAAGGCCGAGGCCGGTATTGCCGGCGGTCGCCTCGACGATGGTACCGCCGCGCCGGAGCTTGCCCTCTCTCTCGGCGGCGGCGATCATCGACAGCGCGATGCGGTCCTTGATCGAGCCGCCGGGATTCTGGCTTTCGAGTTTGATGAACAGCCGGCATTTGCCGGTGTCGAACTTGGTCAGCTCGACCACCGGCGTCTGGCCGATCAGGTCGAGAACCGACTTATAGGGCGGACGCAGGCGCGACAACGCGTCGGCTGCGGCGATCTTGTGCTCGCTCATATCGATGCTCCATGACCAAGCGACCGCCTCGGGGCAGAGCGGTAGCGTGTCCTCTTTTCCAGCCCTTTGCTCTCGGAAAGAAGATAGATCGTGCCAATCAACCGGCCAGATGCGGAATGAAATTCCGGTCTGGCATCGCCGCTGCGCAAGTCGCTGCAAGGTCGCGCGACAGCGCCGATTTCAGCCCAACAGCTGCTTGCTCAACCTCGCACACTGGACGCGGATATCCGGGATGGCGTCGATCTCGAAGAAGGTGCCGCGCGTCAGCGGGCCGACGGCTAGGATCTTGTCGGACACGCTGCCGTCGCCGGCGATGATCTCGCAATTGGCCGACACGTCGAGGCCGATGCGCAGCGGGTCAGGCCGTGCCAGGCCGCGATCGACCAGCGAGCGCACGACGCTGTTCGACGAGGTCGAGATGTCCCTGACGATACCTGAGCAATCATAGATCCGGGCGACTTCGAATGTCTCGAGGCGCTGCTTGTGGCGCGACTGGATCTGGACGGCAAATTCGCCATTCTTGGCGATGTCGACGACGCGGCCGGCGACCAGGCGGATGCGGCCGGATTGCACGGCCTGCGTCACCTGCGCATAGACCTCGGGCGCCATGCGATGGCGATGGATGTCCCACCAGGCCTTGGTATGCTCGACAAAGCGGCGCTTGGCGGAAGCCGGCCAATTCTGCCAGATCTTCTGGTTGAACGGCCGCAGGCCGTCGACGACGTCGCGCCAGTCGATCCCGGCCTTCTGGTTTTCCCTGATCAGGTCGCGGAACCAGCCGACGAAGTAGGACAATTGGGTGCCGAGCGGAATGTCGGCGACGTCGAGCTTGATCGGATTGCCCTTGCGATGCGGCGAGGGAAGCAGGCCGCGCCTGGACACCGCGATGATGTCGCCGCGGTGTCCGCGCTGCTCCAGCCCCAGGAACGCGTCGACCATGCTGAGGCCGGTGCCAAGCACCATGACGCTCCTGTCGGGGGCAAGTGCGGTATCGGCTTCCGAACCCATCCTGATGGCATGCCCTTGTGCCGGCTCCTCGTCATGGCCGGTGGCCAGCACGGCCAGATGCGCAACGACGCTGGTGCCATTGGCCAGCGCGACCTCGACACCGGAAGCGGTGGGCGTGATCGACAGGCTTTCCTCGTGGATCAGACGCAGGCGGCCGCTCTGCTTTTCGCGCGCTTCCAGATCGTCGAGCAACTCGCCGAGATAACGGGCATAGATGCTGCGCGGCGCGTAGACCGGCGCCTGGTCCGGTCTTGCCAGGCCGCGCTCCAGCAGCCAGCGCCAGAAATTGCCGGGATCGTCGGCATAGGCGCTCATGCCGGCGGCGCTGACATTGAGCACATGCGCCGACAGCAGCGTCGAATAGGCGATGCCCTGGCCGAAATGCGGGCGCTTTTCGATCAGCGTGACGCGCAGGTCGGGATTGGGCGATTTCAGCAGATGCGCGGCCAGCACGACGCCACTGGCGCCACCGCCGACGACGATGATCGAGTTGGCGCGCCCGGTCATAAGCATGCCCGCAATATGCGCGGCGCCAGTGTCAGGCCTGGACCTTCACGCCGACCGCCAGGTCCACTTCGCTCGCGACCGGAAGGTCGTCGAGGGCGATGTCGCGCATTTCGGCGAGGCTGCGCTGATCGAGCACCTCGGCGATCGCCTGCCGGACCTCGAGCATCAGATGTCGGACTTGGCATGTCGCCTCGTTGCAATCTTCACAGCGCTGGTACTGGGTGCGGCTGGCGCAAGGAATAGGCGCCAGCGGCCCATCGAGGACGCGCACGACATGGCCGACCTTGATCTCGTCGGCGGGGCGCGCCAGGCGGTAGCCGCCATCCTTGCCCTTGCGACTCTGGACGAAGCCGGCATTGCGCAGCTCGCCCAGGATGGCGTCGAGAAACTTCTTCGGGATGTTGTTGCCGGTGGCGATGTCGTTGACGAAGGCGAGCTGTCCGGCCGGCAATCGCGCGAGGTGGACGAGCGCCTTGAGGCCGTACTTACCTTTTTTGGTGAGCATGAAATCAAAATTTCTCTGTCATGCGACGGCATGGAACCGTCGGTTGCGCAACGCCCGGCACGCGTCCCCGCCGCGTCCAGACTGCCATGAGACATAAATTCTAGTGACATGATGTACAAGCCGAGAAATGTTGATTTTGCTTCGTTTTCAAGCCGCTGCGGCCGTTTTAGCCTTACTTTGTGCCCTCGAAAGCACAAAAATGCCCTTTGAGAGCGGCGGAATGGCAAACGGTCCTCCAGGGCCGGATGTGGTCGGCGAAAGTCGATTCATATCGCTGACGATCATGGTGACGTGGTTGTCGCTCATCGCCGAATCCAACCCTCTCATGTCGATAAGAATACTATACTTAGCTTCGAACTCGCGGAACATGTTTTCGAAATCGAGGCCTGTTTGGGGTATGGATTTGCCTGATGTGGGTTGATGGGGGAATTTAGGTTCGTGATCGGCGGCGCAGAATTTGAGAGGCCGGCGGGACGGTACCCCCCTCTGTCCTGCCGGACATCTCCCCCGCAAGGAGGGAGATCGGCTGTCAGCCCGGCTTTCGCCAATCTCCAGCGTTGCAAGAGGAGCGGAGCGCCGAAGCTGCCAATCTCCCCCCTTGCGGGGGAGATGTCCGGCAGGGCAGAGGGGGGTGCTGTCCCGCCGGCATTAAAAAGGTTCGCCCTGTCGCGACGCCTGATGTTTGCCCGCCGCAGCCGCCCTATCCGCTTCGCCACCCCGCACCGACAGCTTTTTTCTAACAAGCCCGCCTTGGTTGGAAGGATTTAACTCTACAAGAACGATAGAATTAGCTGACTATCATGGGGCATTCCGGTTTTTCTCTTTTCAGGAGCCCTTCATGTCCACCATTTCGCGACGCATTGTTCTGCTCTCGTCGGCAGCACTTGCCGGTGCCGCCTTCCTCGGCCCGGCCTTTGCCGACGACCTCAAGATCACCATCGGCTACCAGACGGTGGTCGAGCCCTCGAAGGTGCCGCAGGCCGACGGCGCCTATGAAAAGGCGACCAAGGCCACCATCGACTGGCGCAAGTTCGATTCCGGCGCCGATGTCATCGCCGCGGTCGCATCCGGCTCAGTCGATATCGGCTATGTCGGCTCGAGCCCCCTGGCGGCGGCGGCAAGCCGCGAGCTGCCGATCCAGACCATCTTCGTCGTCGGCCTGATCGGGCAATCCGAGGCGCTGGTGGCGCGCAACGGCGCCGGCATCGAGAAGGTCGCCGACCTTGCCGGCAAGAAGGTCGCCGTGCCTTTCGTCTCGACGACGCATTACAGCCTGCTCGCGGCGTTGAAGCACGAGGGCGTCGATCCGAAATCGGTCGAGATCCTCAACCTGCGGCCACCCGAAATCGCCGCCGCCTTTTCGCGCGGCGACATCGACGCGGCCTATGTCTGGGATCCGGCGCTCGGCCAGATCAAGACCAGCGGCAAGGTGGTGCTGGATTCCTCGCAGGTCGCGGCCTGGGGCGCGCCGACCTTCGACGCCTGGATCGTGCGCACCGACTTTGCCGAAAAGAACCCGGAAGCGGTGCGCGACTTCGTCAAGGTGACGGGTGCGGCCTATTCCGAATTCCTCGCCAAGCCGGATGCGTGGTCGGTATCGTCGCCACAGGCGGCCGCGATCGCCAAGCTCACCGGCGCCAAGCTGGAAGAGGTGCCGCAGTTGCTCAAGGGCTATGTCTTCCCGACGCTGGAAGAGCAGGCTTCAGACAAATTCCTCGGCGGCGGAACAGTCAAGGCGATCGAAGCCGCGTCTGCCTTCCTCAAGGAGCAAGGCAAGATCGACGCCGTGCTGCCGGACTATTCGAAATACGTGTCGTCGAAATATGTCACCGAGGCGCTGGCCTCGAACTGAGGGCCTGACGCCAGACGAACGCGCGCGGATCTTCTTCCCTGACGCCGCGTGCTGCCTGCCCCGGAACCGCCGACGAAGAGCGGTTCCGAGGCAGTTGAATTTCCTTCAAATCTGCGAGGCAGCCATGCCGCATCTCGTGCTCGATCCCCATCTCGCGCTGGACAAGGTCTCGATCCACTATGACGGCCAGCCGGCACCTGCCGTCGAACGAGTTTCGATCGATATCGCCAAGGGCGACTTCGTCGTGCTTGTCGGCCGCTCCGGCTGCGGCAAGACCTCGCTGCTCAACGTCGCCGCCGGCCTGGTCGTGCCGGCGCGTGGGCGTGCCTCCATCAACGGCAGGCCGATCACCGCGCCAGGCTCGGACCGGGCGGTGGTGTTCCAGAACGATGCGCTGTTTCCGTGGCTGACCGCGCGCGAGAACGTTGCCTTCGCGCTGCGGCTGCGTGGCATCAAGCCAGCCGAGCGGGCGCGCCGCGCCGATGAATTGCTTGAGCTGGTGAAGCTCACCGATGCCGGCGACAAGCACATCTGGGAGCTTTCCGGCGGCATGCGCCAGCGCGTCGGCCTGGCGCGCGCCTTGGCCGCCGAACCCGAATTCCTGCTGCTCGACGAACCGCTCGGCGCCCTCGATGCAATGACGCGCGAACGTATGCAGACGACGCTGCTCGATCTGTGGACGGCAAGCGATGTCGGCGTGCTGATGGTGACACACGGCATCGAGGAAGCGCTGGTGCTCGCCACCCGCATCGTCGTGCTGGCGCCCGGCCCGGGCCGCGTGGTGCGGAGCTTCGAGCCCGGTTTCTCCAGGCGCTACGCGTCTGGCGAGGCCATTCGCACCATCAAGGCCGATCCGGCTTTTGCCGCGGCTCGAGGCGAACTGACCGATGCGATCTTCGAAGGAGAGGCGGCATGACCGTTTCCTCCTACACGGAACGGCCGGCACACAAGATCGACGAGGCCGACGGCCTTTCGGTGCCGTGGTCGCGGCCAAGCCCGAAGCGCAATGGCATTTCCGCGCGCGCGGTCAGCGCTGTGACCATCCTTGTGGTGCTGGCGCTGTGGGCGCTGTCGGCCCGCCTGCAACTGGTGTCGCCTGTGTTCCTGCCCTCGCCGATCGCGGTATGGAACAAGTTCATCGTCGTCGCTCGCGACGGCTTCGTCGATGCGACGCTGCCGCAGCATGCGGTCGCCAGCCTGGGTCGGGTCTTTGCCGCGCTGGTCGCCGCCATTCTCGTCGGCGTGCCGGTTGGTCTCGCCATCGGCATCAGTACCATTGGGCGCGGCATCTTCGATCCGCTGCTGGAATTCCTGCGGCCGGTCCCGCCGCTTGCCTATCTGCCGCTGGTCATCATCTGGTTCGGCATTGGCGAGCCGTCGAAGATCCTGGTCATCGCCATTGCTATGCTGGCGCCTATCGCGCTGTCGACCGCCTCGGGCGTTCGCGGCGTCTCGCAGGAGCGCGTCAACGCGGCGCGCTCGCTTGGCGCGACACGAGGACAGGTGGTCCGCCACGTCATCCTGCCCAGCGCGCTGCCCGCGATCCTGACCGGACTGCGCATCGCGCTCGGCGCCGGCTGGTCGACGCTGGTCGCCGCCGAACTGGTCGCGGCGACGCGCGGCCTCGGCTTCATGATCCAGTCGGCCGCCCAGTTCCTCGTCACCGACGTGGTGGTGATGGGCATATTGGTGATCGCGGCCATCGCCTTCGTGCTCGAATTCACCATCCGCAGGATCGAGCGCGTGCTTGTCCCGTGGGCGGGACGGGAGTGATCGGAACCGGAAGAGCAGGAGAGAGTGATGACGCATTCCACCGCCGTGCTGTTCGCCCAGGTCCGCAACGGGCTTCTCGCCTTGACCAGGGACAAACAGTCGCTTGAACAGCAACCGAAATCGCCGGCGCCGGTGCGCTGGGACGTCGAGCGCGACCGGCTGCCGCCGCGCGACGAAAGTTTTTACTGGGCCTGGCAATACTGGTCGCAGTGAGGGGGCAGCGCACCAACGCAGCGATGGAGATGAGCGGCGATCCTTCGCGCCCCCCTCTGCCCTGCCGGGCATCTCCCCCTCTAGCGGGGAGATTAGCAGCTTCGGCCTCGCTGCCCTTCTTTCGATGATGGAGATTGGCGAAAGCAGTGATGACGGGCAATCTCCCCACTAGAGGGGGAGATGTCCGGCAGGACAGAGGGGGGCGCCACAGATCGCCAGCGCTCGTTCTGCAGCTCACACCCGTGATCGGTTCGCCCACACCAGCCCCACCAGCCCGACCAGCACGGTGACGAGACCGATATAGAGCCATTGCGATTGGCCGGTCATGAAGCTGCCGCCGATTGCGCCGATGCCTTGCAGTGCCCACAGCGCGCCGATGGCAAGCACAATCAACGCCAGCAGATTTTTGGCTAGTCTCATTGCCGAATCTCCCTTTTGAAGTCGATCGAGTACGCCGCTACGGCCGCGATGAAAGAGCCAAAGGAAGTGGCTCGACCGCTTCAACTTCTACTTGGATATCTATGCTCGATCATGTCAAACAAATCCCGGATACCGGCACGAAGATCATCAGGAATTGATCATCGCGCGCCGGAAAGTCCCTGACAGACTGTTACCCAGCGACTCCAAACGTGTGCCGTCGCCACGGAACCGACAGATGATTGCCGCATTTCCTGCCTTATTTGGCTCCTAACGGCTGGGGTCTGTGAAAAACGGAGCCATCCCCCAAATATGAAGAACTCGAAACAGACCGCGCTTGTCGCGGTAACGATCGTTGCTGGCCTGTTGGTCGGCGCGTCTTCGGCAACCGCCGCCGCACAGTGCGGCCGTGCCTCTTGGTACGCCCTGCACTCCAAGACCGCCTCGGGAGAGCGGATGAACCCGTCGGCAATGACCGCCGCTCACCGCACTTTGCCCTTCGGCACCAAGCTCAGGGTCACCAACAAGAACAACGGCCGCAGCGTCATCGTGCGCATCAACGATCGCGGACCGTTCATCAGAGGTCGCGTGCTCGACCTGTCGAAGGGTGCGGCCGGCGAACTCGGCTTCATCGGCTCCGGTCATACCGCCGTGTGCATGGCGCGCGTCTGATTAAGGCTCGGGTCCGGCTCGGATCGGACCCGCTGATACCGGCGTCTTCGCAGCCGCACACTGAGCCGGCTCGCGCCGTTCAGGGCCGATTTTCAAAGCCTTGAACCAAAGAAGCATTCGTCACGCCACGTGACGTATTGCATCGCAGCAATTAGTTGTTAACTTCGCCGCGAGACATTTAAGGCTCGGCGCTGCTCGTCGTTCCTTCGGTCGCAGCAGCAGCGGGGTTCTCGATGTTCTACCAGCTCTATGAAATGAACCACGCCGCCATGCAGCCGGCGCGCCTCTATGCCGATGCGGTGCGCCTGCTCTACACCAATCCGCTCAATCCGTTTTCCCACACGCACTGGGGCCGTTCGGTCGCGGCGACGGCCGAATTGTTCGAGCGCACCACGCGCCGCTACGGCAAGCCTACCTTCGGCCTGGACAAGACCGTGGTCGACTGGAAGAGCGTCGATGTTAGCGAGAAGACGGTCTGGTCTCGGCCGTTCTGCAATCTCGTTCGCTTCGAACGCTCCGTTCCCGCCGGGCGCAAGCCCGATCCAAAGCTTCTTATCGTGGCGCCGATGTCGGGCCACTATGCGACACTGCTGCGCGGCACGGTGGAAGCCATGCTGCCCCATGCCGACGTGCACATCACCGACTGGGTCGATGCCCGAATGGTGCCGCTGGCCGACGGCAGTTTCGATCTCGATGATTATATCGACCACATCATAGACATGCTGCATGCGCTGGGCCCCGACACGCATGTGATGGCGGTTTGCCAGCCTTCAGTGCCGGTGCTGGCCGCCGTGGCGCTGATGGAAACCAAGGGCGATCCCTTCGTGCCGTCGACGATGACCCTGATGGGCGGGCCGATCGACACCCGCCGCAATCCGACCGCGGTCAATCTGCTGGCGCAGGAAAAGGGCATCGACTGGTTCCGCGACAATGTCATAATGACCGCGCCTTGGCCGGTGCCGGCCTTCGGCCGCGAGGTCTATCCGGGCTTCCTGCAGCTGTCCGGCTTCATGAGCATGAACCTCGACCGCCACATCATCGCCCACAAGGACTTCTTCATGCACCTGGTGAAGCATGACGGCGACAATGCCGAGAAGCACCGCGACTTCTACGACGAATATCTGGCAGTCATGGACCTGACGGCGGAGTTCTACCTGCAGACCGTCGACACCGTCTTCGTGCGACAGGCCTTGCCCAAGGGCGAGATGACGCATCGCGGCACCAGGATCGACCCGTCTGATATCCGCAATGTCGCGCTGTTCACTGTCGAGGGCGAGAACGATGATATTTCCGGCCTTGGCCAGACCAAGGCGGCGCATGATTTGTGCCCCAACATCCCCGCTGAACGGCATGCCCACTATATGCAGCCAGCGGTCGGCCATTACGGCGTGTTCAACGGCTCGCGCTTCCGCTCCGAAATCGTGCCGCGCATCGTCGATTTCATCACCAGCTATGGCCGCCAGAACCGCGTTGCGGTGAAGCCGAAGCTGGTTCGTACCGCCAAAAGCTAATCCATGTCGCGCAAAGGCATGCCCATGGGCGTGACCCGAGGTCGCAGTGGTTTTGGGCCAAAACATACATAAAACAAGGCCTGGAGGCGACCATTCGGGCGATTCGGCCGGCAAAAACCGCAGGCGATTCTGTTGCACAAGTGCCGCCGTCCAGCCCCTCGGGTAACCATGCCGACAATCCGACCGTCGTCGTAATTGACATGGACTGTAAATCCCCCTTAACCTTTCGTTAATAACAAAGGGTGAGCGGGGACAATGATTTCCTCATCAGTGGCGCGAAGGCTGCGCGTGTACGCGGCGGCCGGTCTGGCAGTAACGGGATGCTGGATGGCACCGGCTTTGGCGGCCGGAGCGATGGCGACCGGGGGCCTCACCTCGCAGCCGATCGGCCACTATGATTTCTGCAAGCTGCATCCGAGCGAATGCTCGATCCACCCGACCGATCTCGCGCCGGCCCCGATGACCGACGGGCTGATGCGCAAGCTTCTCAACGTCACCGCCAGGGTCAACGCCGCCGTCAAGCCGATGAGCGACATGGACATTTACGGCAAGGACGAGGTCTGGGCCTATCCTGACAAGGGCGTCGGCGATTGCGAAGACTACGTGCTGGAGAAGCGGCGCCAGCTTTCGCGTATGAGCATCTCGCTTGCCGATCTTCTGATCACCGTCGTGCGCAAGCCCGACGGCGAGGGCCACGCGGTGCTGACGGTGCGCACCGACATGGGCGACTATGTGCTCGATAATCTGACCGACAAGGTCAAGCCATGGGACGCGACCGGTTACCGCTTCCTCAAACGACAGGCGATCGACAACACCGGCCGCTGGGTCTCGATCCGCGGTGGCCAGCAGGTGCTTGTCGGCGCGGTCCAGTAGCCGACAGTCGTGACGCAGCCTCCCCGCTTCGTCATCCTAGGGCGAAGCAAGGAGCGAAGCGAAGCGGCGCAGACCCTAGGATACATGCCGTGAGGCCGATGAAGAACAAGCCGCGTAGAATAAAGGCTCTGTTCCGTAGCGATCCTTCCCAACCACCTGTATGAGCAAGGTTCCGCACTGCCGCGGCGCTCGTAACTCGCGGCATGTCCCTTGGGCTGCGGAGCAGCTCCAGGGGTCTGCGCGTCCGCTTCGCTCCCGCTCCGCCCGTGGATGACGAACACGGGGGAGACCGCCGAGCAAATTTTCACATCCCTCCGTGAACCATTCCGTCCCGGCCGACGACACACAGCCGTGAACCGAACCCAACCATGGAGACTTCAAATGACTGCCTTTCTGCGCAACACCTTTCTCGCCGCCATCGCCGTGTCGGGCCTGGCCGGATCCGCTTTGGCCGATCAGACCATTCCAGGCTGCGCCAACAGCAAACTCAATAACCTGTGGAGCGGCCGCTGTTGCGGCATCGGCACATCGGACTGCCTAGGCGGCGAAAAAGGTAACCACGAGCATCACGACAAAGGTGGCCGGGGAAACAATGGCGGCACGGCCGGCAAGAAATGATCTCAGACAGTTGCCCGCTGGCGGATCGCCGGCGGGCATCTCTTTACGTCAGGCGAAACGCTTTCGCGGGAAAATCGCCAAGGTGCGCCTCCGGCGCAGATCGCGAAGCTACGGCCGCCGACCCAGCGCCGTGCGGATCGATGCGGTGATGCGGCGAAGCTCCGCTTCGTCGAGCTTCTCGATGTTCTCGGCCAGCAGATTGGCCAGTTCGGTGGCGGCGGGGGAAAGACCGGACGTATCGAGCTTCACGCGCGGATGCGAGGCTTCGGCCAGCCGCGCCAGCTCCTCGGCGTCGTCCCAGATGACGTTGAAATAGCCGATGATCTTCTGGATCAGCGTCCAGGTCGGCGCCCCGCGCCTGCCATGCTCGAGCGCCGACAGATAGGCGGCACTGACGCCGATCGCCGCCGCCATGTCCTTCTGGCTGACGCCGCGTTCGCTTCTCAGCGCCCGTAGCTTCTCGCCGAACGGGGTCATGAACGCGCCCTCCGCAGTCGGATATAAAGCGCGCCCGAACCGCCATGGTTGCGGGCGGCGTGGTCGTGGCTGGAGACCAGCGGGCGGAAAGCAGGCGTCGACAGCCAGGCCGGCACGGCGCGCCGCAACACGCCGTCGCCGCCGGAGGATGATCCCTTGCCGGTGATCACCAGGACATAGCGGATGCCGCCGGCGTGCGCCCGGTGCAGGAACGAAAACAGCAGCGAATAGGCCTCGTCCTGGGTCAGGCCATGCAGATCGACGCGGCCCTCGATCGGCAGCCGGCCCTTCGACAGCTTGTCCAGCGTCGGCTCGTCGAGCGCATGCGCGACATGCTGAGTCTTCGGCTTTGCCACGCCGGGCGGGTTGGCAGCGGCCGGCGCAGCTTGCGGCGGTGTCGATCTGGCGTCATTGGCGATGTCGGGAATATCGACGGCGATCCTGCCCTTTAGCGGTTTGGCCGTCCTCGCCACCAGGTTCCACAGAACGCGGTCGTCTTCGCTGAGTTTGTCCGGCCGGCGGATCATCGATTCGACCCTGAAACGAGCGAGCGCGGCACCAGTGCATAAAAATCCGCCGCATTGCGGACCACGCCGGCGATTTCGCCGGCCGCATCGCCTGAACCGGCGAACAGGTCACCGCGCGCGGGCCCGGTGATTGCCGAACCGGTGTCCTGCGCGATCATCAGGCGCCGGAACGGTCTTGCGTCGAACGCCGTGAGCGACGGTGCGTCGATGTAGAACGGCGTGCCGAAAGTGTGCAGCAGGCGGTCGACGGCAATCGATCGTCCCGGCGTCAGCGGCACCTTGGCAGCGGCAATCGGACCAAGGGCAGCGTCATCGACATCGGCCTCGCGGAAGAAGATGTAGGAGCGGTTCCGCCACAGGATCTCGTCGACGCGACCCGGATGCGCCCTGAACCAGGCGCGGATCGACTGCATCGTCACCTCCGCCGGCGGGATTTCTCCCAGTTCGCTCAATAGCTTGCCGGGTCCGGTGAAGCGCTGGCCGGATTTGGCGGCATAGGTGACGCGGACAAGCCGGCCGTCGGTCATGTTCAGTCGGGCCGCGCCTTGCACATGAATGAAGAAGGCGTCGACCTTGCCGGCCAGCCAGGCGATTTCCAGGCCCCTGCCGTCAAGCGCCCCGCGCTCGATCTCGCCGCGATCAGGATATTCGACCAATCCGTCCCCGGTCTGGCGGGCAAATGCTAGGTAGGAATCCAATCCGAGCGGCCGGTTGCTGTCGTCGATGTCAATAAGATCGGCCGGGCGCGACAGCAGCGGCACCGAAAACCGCTCCGTTCGCACCGGCGACGCTTCGACCACGGGCTCGTAAAAGCCGGTGACGAGGCCGGCGCCACCGTTCTGGGCGGGGATATCCATGGGCAAGAAATGGCGCTCGAAGAAAGCCCGGGCTTCCTTTCGATCCAGAAATGGCGACCGATTCGCCGGCGAAATGGTGCGAGCCTCGGCGTAGGCATTGGTGAAGGCATCAAAATTGATGCCGAGCGCACCGCTGCGATACGGTTTGGTCAGGACGTGAAAGGCCGAGCGGCGAAAGGCGGCGAAGGCCGCCAGATGGTCGTCATCGTTCCAGCCCGGGAGATCGGCAAAAGATTTTCCGACAAAGAGTGGCGCTAGCGACACCGGAGCCTCGCCGCGTGTTCCCTAGTCTTCTTCCTCGGTGGCGACGAGCTTCCAGTTGGGATCGCGCGAGCGGGTGTCGCGAGCGAAGGTCCAGACGTCCTTGACCTCGGCCACGGTTTCCGGGTCGCCGTCGATGACGGCGCCCGCCTTGTCGCGAGTCGCCGAAATCAATTCGCTGATGATGCGCAGCGTGACATGCGCCTCGCCGCCCTTCATCTCGGCCGAGACGATGTCGGCCTTGTCGATCCCGACGAAAGACGACTGGATCTTTTCCGCCTTGGCCTCGCGCTCGCCGATGGCAGAGACAAAGCCGTCAAAGACCTCGCGCGACAACAGGTTCTTCAGCGTTTTGCGGTCGCCGTCGGCATAGGCCATGACGATCATCTCATAGGCCATCTTGGCGCCGTCGACGAAACTCTTCGGCTCGAAGGACGGGTCGTTGTCCTTGATGGAGCGCAGACCCTTGTTCAAGTCGGTGTCGGGCTTGGCAAAGGCGTCGATCGCCGCATAGGTGTCGCCCGCGGGCTCGCCCGGCAGACGCTTGCGCGGCAGCGAGACGACGTTCTCGGATTTCTGGGCGGCATCCTTGTCGCCGCTGCGGGCCGCCGTATAGGGATCGAAGGGCGGCCGTTCGCTGCCGGTGCGACGGCCCAGCACATTGCGCAGCTGGAAAAAGATGACCACCGCCGCAATCAGGAAGAAAATCGTGCCGAAGTCGAAGAAACCCATATCTTCCGCCAATCAATCCCTGCCCTGTGGCCGGACCGTCAGGCCCAATGGCCGCGGTCGCATAGCGTTCAACATTCAAAGCATATAGAACGCAAGGCGCAATCATTCAAATCAAAGGCAGGCATACCTATCTAACGGCCTCAGTGCCAGCGGCGATTGCTCGCCGCCGAAACAATCGAACGGTCAAAACGATCTAAAAGGTTGCCAAGACTTGCGCATTTCATTCCTTCCGCTTTTTGTCCTGGCGCTTCCGCTGCTGGAAATCGCCGGCTTCGTCGTCGTCGGTCGCCAGGTCGGCGCTTTGGCGACGGTCGGCCTGGTGCTGGCGTCGAGCATTGCCGGCGCGCTGCTGCTCAGGCATCAGGGTTTCGGCGTCATGACGCGTATCCGCGCCGAAATGGACGCCGGCCGCGATCCGAGCCGGCAACTCGCGCATGGCGCCATGATCGTGCTGGCGGCGATCCTGTTGATCATCCCCGGCTTCATCACGGACATTATCGGCCTGCTGCTGTTCCTGCCGCCGGTCCGCGATCTCGCCTGGCGAGCGTTGAAAGGCCGCGTCGTGCTGGCCACCAGTTTCTCGACCGGCGGTTTCCGCGGCCGGCAGCGCGACAAGACCATCGACCTCGAGGATGGCGATTATTCGCGCGAAGACGACTTCAAGCGCGGACCGGACCATAACTCGCCCTGGCGCCGGCTCAAGGACGATTGAAGCCGTCCCTGGCGTTATCCCCGGAACGGAGAAGCAAGGCGGCAAACCTTGTCTTGTCATCCCTGCCATGGTAGCGAACGCCCGATTTCAATTCGGTCAGCGACGCTGCCCAGGCAAGAGGACGAAGGCTTATGGCCAGCAAAGATGACGCGCCGGTCGGCGCAGCCAACGGAAACGGCAATGCGGCGCAGCCGTCGCTCAACGTTCTGGCGCAGTATGTGAAGGACCTTTCCTTCGAGAGCCCCGGCGCGCCGAATTCGCTGCGCGGCCGCGACAAGGCGCCCGGCATCGCCATCAACGTCAACGTCAACGCCAACCCGCTCTCCGACAAGCAGTTCGACGTCAATTTGACGCTGAACGCCAAGGCGTCCTTCGACCAGGAAGTCCTGTTCAATGTCGAGCTGGTCTATGGCGGCGTGTTCGCCATCGCAGGCTTCCCTCAGGAACACATGCTGCCGATCCTGTTCATCGAATGCCCGCGCCTCCTGTTCCCGTTCGCCCGCCAGATCATCGCCGAGGCAACCCGCAATGGTGGCTTCCCGCCGCTGATGCTCGACCCGATCGACTTCGCGCAGATGTTCCAGCAGAAGCTGGCCGAGGACCAGGCGGCGTCGAAGGTCAAGGTGAGCTGAGGCCTGCCTGCCACCGATTGTGAAAAGCCCGGCCTCGCGCCGGGTTTTTTGTTGAAGGCTGGCGGGACAACCGAGGCGTCGGAGGGACAGCACCCCCCTCTGTCCTGCCGGACATCTCCCCCGCAAGGGGGGAGATTGGCAGCTTCAGCATCGGTGCTCACTTTACAACGTCAATGATTGGCGAAAGCAGAAGCGACATCCGATCTCCCCCCTTGCGGGGGAGATGTCCGGCAGGACAGAGGGGGGTGTGAAGGATCGCCGCGAACGGCATTGGTCCCGTCTTGCTTAGCCAGCCGCAACCTTCAGCCACAGCGCCTTCTCGCCCAACGTCGCGACCATGCCGGCGTGCGCGGCGCGCTCGGCTTCGGTCAGGCGGAGCGGCAAGGATGCCGGGCGCTGGCTGATGATGATCTCGATCTGGCGGACGTTCTCGCGGCCTTGCGCCGGCGCGGTGGCGCTGTCGAGGATGAGGGCTGCCTGCTTGCCGCCGATCAGCTCGATATAGACCTCGGCCAGCAATTCGGAATCGAGCAGGGCGCCGTGCTTGGTACGCTTTGTGTTGTCGATGCCATAGCGCCGGCAGAGCGCGTCGAGCGAATTGGGGCCCATCGGATGCTTGCGGCGCGCCAGCGCCAGCGTGTCGACGACAACACCGTTGTCGATGAGGGGATGACCGAGACGGCCGAATTCGACATTGAGGAAGCCGACATCGAAGGTGGCGTTGTGGGCGACCAGCTTGGCGCCTTCGGTGAAGTCCAGCCATTCCTGCGCAATCTCAGCGAAGGTCGGCTTGCCCGCGAGGTCCGCGGCGCTGATGCCGTGCACGGCCTGCGCCTCGGCGTGGATCGCACGTCCTTGCGGGTTGATATAGTGGTGGAAGGTCTTTCCGGTCGGAAAGCGGTTGACCAGCTCGACGCCGCCAAGCTCGATCACGCGGTCGTCGCGCGAATCGAGGCCGGTGGTTTCGGTGTCGAAAATAATCTCACGCATCGAATCAGTCGCTCCAAAGGAGCAGAATCGTGAGACCGGAACAAAATGGCAATGGGTATGCTGACGCGGTGGTGTCAGGAGTGCACCTTATCCCCGGAGAGTTCGGCAATGATGGCAGCCACGGCCGCGCGGGCGGAGCCCAATCCCTGGCCGGTATCGACGACGAAGTCAGCCAACTTGCGTTTTTCCGCATCCGGCACCTGCCTGGCCAGGATCGAATCCAGTTTTTCCTCGGTCATATCAGGCCGCGCCAGAACGCGTTCTCGCTGGATTTCGGCTGGCGCGGTGACGACGACGACCTTGTCGACGCGGTCGCGGCCGCCGGTTTCGAACAGCAGCGGAATGTCGAGGACGGCAATCGGCGCGCCGGCGGCACGATGACGCGCCAGAAAGGCATCGGCGTCTGCGCGCACCAGCGGATGGATGATCGCTTCCAGCCGCTTCAGCGCGGCGGCGTCACCGAGAACACGCGCGCCAAGCTTTGCCCGATCGACCACGCCGGCGGATGTGGTGCCGGGAAAGGCCGCCTCGACCAGGGGCGCGGCCTTGCCGGCATAGAGGCGATGCACCGCCTCGTCGGAATCATGGACCGGCACACCGGCCTCGGCGAACATCTTTGCCGTGGTCGACTTGCCCATGCCGATCGAGCCGGTGAGGCCGAGCACGATCATGGCTTCGGCACCAGATCAGCTTCGATGAGCGCGCGCAGTTCAGCCGTGACCTGCGGCCTGATGCCGAACCAGCGCTCGAAGCCGGGCACCGCCTGATGCAGCAGCATGCCGAGCCCGTCGACCGTCTTGAGGTTTCGCGCGCGGGACGCCGCAAGCAGCGGTGTCTCCAGCGGCACATAGACGATGTCGGTGACGATGGCGTGGTCGGGCAGCAAAGCGGGATCGGCGGACAGGCCTTCATTGCCGTGCATGCCGAGTGCGGTGGTGTTGACCAGCAGCCCGGCATCGGCAAGCAGTTCACCGGTCGCCGCCATGCCATGCGCCGAAACGCCGGCGCCGAAACGATCGCGCAATTCCATAGCCCGGCCGAGCGTGCGGTTGACGATGCGGATGTCGGCAACGCCACGCTGCTTCAGTGCATGGATGACGGCGCGGGACGCGCCGCCGGCACCGAGCACGACTGCCGGGCCGTTGCTCGCCCAGCCCGGCGCATGTTCGTCGAGGTTAGCGGCAAAGCCGTGCGCATCGGTGTTGCCGCCCCACAAGATGCCGTCCTCGAACCACAGCGTGTTGACGGCGCCGATCTCTTGCGCCGCCTGGTCGCGGTTGTCGGCCAGCGCGAAAGCCGCCTCCTTATGCGGGATGGTGACGTTGCCGCCGCTATAGCCGTTGGCCTGCAGCGTCTTCACGAACGCGGCAAAGCTTTCCGGCGCGACATCGATCGCCTCATAGCTGCCGCCGATGCCATGCTTGGCCAGCCAATATCCGTGGATCTTCGGCGAGCGCGAATGCTTGATCGGGTGGCCGGTAACGAAGGCCTTCCTTGTCGCCTCAACCATCGATCGCTCCGAGCGTGCGCAGTTCGGCCAGCAGCGGCAGCAGCGGCAGGCCGACAATGGTGAAATGGTCGCCCTCGATCTTGTCGAACAGCTGGATGCCTTCGCCTTCGATCTGGTAGGCGCCGACGCTTCCCAGCGCCTTGGCACCGACGCGGGCGAGATGGCGGCCGATGAAGGCTGGGTCGAGCTTGCGCATGGTCATCGAGGCGATGCCGACATGTCGCCACAGCACCGCGCCGTCGCGGACCAGCACGGCGGCGCTGTTCAACTGATGGGTCTTGCCAGACAGCGCCAGTAAATGACGGCGCGCGCCTTCCCTATCAGCCGGCTTGTGGAACACCTCGTCGCCGAGCGACAGCGTCTGGTCGCAGCCCAGCACCAGGGCGCCCGGCCTGCGCTCGCTGACTTCGGTGGCCTTGGCCTCGGCCAGCACCAGGGCGACATCCTCGGGCGAGACCCCGCTGTCCTGCAAAGGCGCCTCGAGCGCCCGCTCGTCGATTTCAGCCGGAATCGCCTCGACGTCGACACCGGCATTGACCAGCATCGCCTTGCGGAACGGACTGCCTGAAGCGAGGATGATTTTCTCGGTCATTTTCTTTCGCCCGGTTGATCGTCGTTGACCGCCGCAGTGCACAGGGTTGCCAAAGGTTGGCGGGACAGCGCCCCCCTCTGTCCTGCCGGACATCTCCCCCTCAAGGGGGGAGATTGGATGTAGGTTCGGCTTTCGCCAATTTTTAACGTTGAACAAAAGGTGCGGCCCGTGAAGCTGCCAATCTCCCCCCTTGAGGGGGAGATGCCCAGCAGGGCAGAGGGGGGCGCGAAGGATCGCGACGTTTCAGACACTATCTCAAGCCTGTGGTTGCGCACGGCTCCAACTATCTATTCTTCCCTCTCAGGGCAACGATCGCAGCCGCCGTTTCCTCTATCGAGCGGCGGCTGACATCGATCATCGGCCAGCCATGGCGCGTGCAAATCTGGCGGGCGTAGGCGAGTTCTTCGCTGATGGCGGCGCGGTCGATATAGTCTGACGCCTCGTAGGAACTACTGTTGCCGAGGAGGCGATTTTGCCGGACATGCGAGATGCGCTCGGCAGTGGCGATCAGCCCGACGATCAGCGGTGTCTTGGCACTGACCAGGCTTTCCGGCACCGGCACGCCGAGCACGATCGGAATGTTGGCGGTCTTGATGCCGCGGTTGGCGAGATAGATGCTGGTCGGCGTCTTCGAGGTGCGCGAGATGCCGATCAGCACGACATCGGCATCGTCCATATTGAGCGGCAACTGGCCGTCATCATGGTCCATGGTGAAATTGAGCGCGTCGATGCGGCGGAAATATTCGGCGTCAAGAACATGCTGGGCGCCGACGCGCCGGCCGGCCGGCGTGCCGAGATAGGACTGGAACACGGTCAACACCGGCTCCAGCACCGACACACAGGGCAGGCCCATCGTCGCGCAGCGCTCGTCGATGCCGCGCGCCAGCTTCTGGTCGACGACCGTATAGAGGATGATGCCGGGCTCTTCCTCGATGTCCTCGAACACTTTCGCCACCTGCTTTTCGGTGCGGATGAGCGGATAGATGTGCTCGATGGCGCGCGCATCCTTGTATTGCGCCGAAGCCGCCCGGCCGGCGGCGAGCAGCGTTTCGCCGGTCGCATCGGAAATCAGGTGCAGATGGAAGAAGCTTTGGGGTTTGTTCACAGGGGGTCACCTGGGGCTGTGGGCTTCTGTGGATAGAGCGGGATGAAAAGACGGGTCGGTCGCAGCCGACTGTATCAGATGGCGGTTTGTCCACAATTCGTCGCACTGTCAGCTTCGTCGGGCGGCTGGGGACAAGTTTGGGGACGGCTTCTTTTGTTTCTCGTCCGTCCACAGGGCCGGCTTTTGCCGGCGTCTCGTAACGCTTTGACTCCAGTGATGGATTCCCGGCTATCCCCAGAACCCTGCAGTTTGGAAAAAGAAGCACGCGACAATATGTTGGCTGGTGTTTGCCGAGGCAAAGCGGGACAGGTGACAACCACCAGAACCAACAGACTCTTAGAATCAGAAGAATCTTAGATATAAGAATCTTTGATTAGAAAGAGGCTGGGAGAAGCGAGCGCTCGATGCCCCAGAACCGGATCATGCTGGACGTCCTGAAGGGCAAGGCTCACTTTCCGCCTCCGCTCTGGATGATGCGTCAGGCCGGGCGCTATCTGCCGGAGTATCGTGAAACGCGCAGGCGGGCCGGATCGTTCCTGGATCTCTGCTATGACCCCGACCTTGCCGTCGAGGTGACCTTGCAGCCGATCGAGCGTTTTGGTTTCGATGCCTCGATCCTGTTCTCGGACATTCTCGTCGTTCCGCATGCGCTTGGCCGCGACGTCCGCTTTGAAGAGGGGCGAGGCCCGCTGCTGACGCCGATCACGGCACCGGAGATTTTGGCTCTGGAAAGCAAGATGTTTCACGTGAATCTCGAACCGGTCTACGAGACGGTTCGCCGGTTGCGGGCCAGACTGCCAGACGAGACGACCTTGATCGGCTTCTGCGGGGCACCGTGGACGGTGGCGACCTATATGATCGCCGGCCATGGCACGCCAGACCAGGCGCCGGCCCGGCTTTTTGCTTACCGCGAGCCGGCGGCCTTTCAACGATTGCTGAAAGTGCTCGCCGATCATTCGGCCGCCTATCTCATCCGTCAGATCGAGGCCGGCGCCGATGTGGTGCAGATTTTCGATTCCTGGTCAGGGGTGCTCGATGACGCCTCCTTTGAACAGTTCTGCGTGCAGCCGGTGGCCGAGATCGTCAGGCAAATTCGGGCCGTTCATCCCGATGTTCCGATCATTGGTTTTCCCAAGGGCGCCGGCGCCCGCTACCAGACCTACCGCCAGAAGACCGGCGTAACGGGTCTGGGGATCGACTGGACGGTGCCCCTGGAGGCGGCGAAGGATTTGCAGCGCCTAGGTGCGGTTCAGGGCAATCTCGATCCCTTGCGGCTCGTGGCAGGCGGCAAGGCACTGTCCGACGGCGTCGAAGCGATCCTGGAAGCGCTGGGAGAGGGGCCGCTGATCTTCAATCTCGGCCATGGCATCACGCCGGAGACGCCGATCGCCCATGTCGAGGCGATGGTGAGACAAGTTCGGAGCGCGACACGCTGATGGCCGAGATGAAGAACGCGAACATGAGCGGGCAGGCGATGATGCGCATGACGATCAGCATCGCCGTGCTGGTCGTTCTCACCGGGCTTTTGTATCTCGCGGCGCCCGACAGTTTTTATCCGTGGGCCAAGGCGATCCATATCCTCGCCGTCATCTCGTGGATGGCCGGCATGCTCTATCTGCCGCGACTGCTGGTCTACCACGCCGATGCCGAGAAGGGCTCCGTGCAGTCGGAGACCTTCAAGGTGATGGAGCGGCGCCTGCTGCGCGGCATTGTCAATCCGGCGATGATCGTCACTTGGGTATTCGGTCTCTGGCTCGCCTGGAAAGGCTTCGGTTTCGAGGGCGGCTGGCTGCACGCCAAAATCGGGGCGGTGCTTTTGCTGTCCGCCGTTCATGGCTACCTGGCCGGCGCGGTGCGCAAATTCGCCGAGGACCGCAACGAAAAGCCTGCCAGGCACTGGCGAATGGTGAACGAGATCCCCACATTGCTGATGATCGCCATCGTCATTTTGGTCGTCGTCAAGCCGTTCTGACGCTTGTCGCGCAAAGGTGGTCCCCGGCTTTGGGACAATAGCTGCATGATGCGCTGCGGGCCGTTATCGGGTCTCGCAAAACGCAGCTTGCTCTTTCAACCGACCGACGATAAAAGACGGGTCTTCCTTCCCGTCATGCGCCGCCCCTCAGTGTCTTCGGCCGCGCCCGGCATTTGTCGCATCCCGCCGATATTTTCCCAAAGCTTACCCAGACTCCATCTATTCAAGGTCCGTCTATGCAAGAAATGAAACTCGCCGAGTTCAAGAACAAGAAACCGCCAGAGCTGATCGCTTATGCCGAATCGCTCGAGGTCGAGAACGCCAGCGTCATGCGCAAGCAGGAGCTGATGTTCGCGATCCTGAAAAAGCTGGCTGCCCAGGACGTCGAGATCATCGGCGACGGCGTGGTCGAGGTGCTGCAGGACGGTTTTGGCTTCCTGCGCTCGGCCAACGCCAATTATCTGCCAGGTCCCGACGATATCTATATTTCACCGTCGCAGATCCGGCGCTTTTCGCTGAAGACCGGCGATACGGTCGAAGGGCCGATCCGCAGCCCGAAAGAGGGCGAGCGCTATTTCGCGCTGCTCAAGGTCAACACGATCAATTTCGACGATCCCGAAAAGATCCGCCACAAGATCCACTTCGACAATCTGACGCCGCTCTATCCGACCAAGCGGCTGAAGATGGAGATCGACAATCCGACCACCAAGGACATCTCGGCGCGCGTGATCGACCTGGTCGCGCCGATCGGCAAGGGCCAGCGCGCGTTGATCAATGCGCAGCCGCGTACCGGCAAGACCGTTCTCATGCAGAACATCGCCCACTCGATCACCGCCAACCATCCGGAATGCTATTTGATCGTGCTTCTGATCGACGAGCGACCGGAAGAAGTGACCGACATGCAGCGCTCGGTGAAGGGCGAGGTCATCTCCTCGACCTTCGACGAGCCGGCTGTTCGCCACGTGCAGGTCGCCGAAATGGTTATCGAAAAGGCCAAGCGCCTTGTCGAACATGGCCGCGACGTCGTCATCCTGCTCGATTCCATCACCCGCCTCGGCCGCGCCTACAACACCGTGGTGCCGTCATCCGGCAAGGTGCTGACCGGCGGTGTCGACGCCAACGCGCTGCAGCGGCCGAAGCGCTTTTTCGGTGCCGCGCGAAACATCGAGGAAGGCGGTTCGCTGACCATCATCGCGACCGCGCTGATCGATACCGGCAGCCGCATGGACGAAGTCATCTTCGAAGAGTTCAAGGGCACCGGCAACTGCGAAATCCAGCTCGACCGCAAGGTGGCCGACAAGCGCATCTATCCGGCCATGGACATATTGAAGTCCGGCACCCGCAAGGAAGATTTGCTGGTTTCCAAGCAGGACCTGCAGAAGATTTTCGTGCTGCGCCGCATCCTGGCGCCGATGGGAACCACCGATGCGATCGAGTTCCTGATCGACAAACTCAAGCAGACCAAGACTAACGCGGACTTCTTCGATTCGATGAATACGTAGGAGCTTACCCTCCCCCTTGTGGGGAGGGTCGATCCGCGCAGCGGAGCGGGGTGGGGGTCAGCACCGAGGTTGGCGATTCACCCCCGCCCCGTCTCACGATCTACGCTTCGCTACGATCGCGAGCCGACCCTCCCCACAAGGGGGAGGGTGTCACCTCAACAGCTTCTCCAACTCCCCAGCATCCGTAACCGCCGGCAGGCAAACCTGTCCCGTACAAAACCACGCACCCGCCTTGTCGGTCGGCGGCAGGATTCCGCCGGGCAATATGGGTCGATTCGCAGCCGTACCGATCGCCGCGACAATATCCACCCGGCGTGGATCCGGGTTTCGATTCGCAACCGGAACGAGCTTCGGGTCGTCCAGCGCATCGACGATGACCAGCTTGAGCGGCTCGATCGCCAGCGCGCAGGCGTTGACGATGCCGGCTTGGCCATAGGCTTGGTGCGCTGCGCGGCCGGCAGCGTGTTCGGCGACCTTCCAGGCTTTCTCCTGCAGGTCGAGATCGCCGGTGACGGATGCCAGCCGGACCAGTGCCTCGATGATTTGGCCCGTCGCTGACGGAATGGCCTCGTCGACATCGCCCCGGATGCGGATCGGCACGTCGGCACTATCCGAAGCGGTCAGGTAATAGCCTGTTCCTTCGGCATCTGCGTGCCAACGATCGAGCTGTCCGATGAACTGGCGGGCCTGGTCGATATAGCTCCAATCGCCTGACGCTTCGAACAGCGAGATCGCCGCATTGGTCATGGCGGCGTAGTCGCTCGACAGAGCAGGGAATAGTTTCCTGGCGCCGAGCATCGAATGCGGCAAGCGGCCGTCGCGGCTGGCGGCGCTGATATGGGCAAAGGCCTTTGCCGCCGCGTCGATCCAGTCAGACCGGGCCAATGATCGACCGGCCTCGGCAAGCGCTGCAATCATCAGGCCGTTCCAGTCGGTCAGCGTCTTTGCGTCCAGGCCGGGCCTGACACGCTCTTCCCGCACAGTGAGAAGTTTCGTCTTGAGCGGCCTAAGGGCTTCCCGATCGACCACACTTTGCGCCTGTTGGGAGCGGGTTTGGTGGACAATTGGCTTGCCTTCCCATCCATGCGGGCTGGACAGGTTGAAGTGCTTGAAAAACAAGGCGGAATCGTCGCCGAGGGCGGCTTTTATTTCGTCCCTGCTCCAAGTGTAGAACAGTCCTTCCTCGCCGTCGCTGTCGGCGTCGAGACTGGTGGCAAAGTCGCCCCCTTCGACGCGCATTTCGCGCAGCAGCCAGTCGACCGTCTCTTCGATTCGTAGCCGGAACAGTTCGTTGCCGCTCGCCGCATAGGCCCAGTTGCAGAACCGGATGGACTGGGCGTTGTCGTAGAGCATTTTTTCAAAATGCGGCACCAGCCATTCGGCATCGGTCGAGTAGCGGCTGAGCCCACCGCCAATATGGTCGTAGATGCCGCCGCTTAGCATCTGTTCGAGGCTGAGCAGGACGTCGTCGCGATGGCTGGCGTTGCCGTCGCGTAGCCAGGACAGCCAGAGCGTGAGCATGAACGGGGCATTGGGGAATTTCGGCGCGCCGCGAAGGCCGCCGAGATCGCGGTCGACCATGCTGTCGATGCCCTTGGCAAGCTCCGCCAGCGCATCGCGGTCGAGTGCCGTCCTTGCATGCGAACCGGCGAGCCGCGCCTCGACATGGGCCGTCAGGCCGTCGGCGCTCTGGTTAAGGCTTGCCCTCTTCTCGCGCCACGCCTTGTCCACCGCCTCCATCACCTGGATGAAACCAGAGCGGCCATAGCGCGGCTCGCGCGGGAAATAGGTGCCGCCCCAGAATGCCTTGCCGTCCGGGGTCAGGAACATGGTCAGCGGCCAGCCGCCTTGCTCGCCCATCGAGGAGAGTGCGGCCATATAGATCTGGTCGATGTCCGGGCGCTCTTCGCGGTCGACCTTGATATTGACGAACAGACGGTTCATGACGGCGGCGACGTCGTCGTTTTCGAAACTTTCATGCGCCATGACATGGCACCAATGGCAGGCGGCATAGCCGACCGAGAGCAGGATCGGCCTGTCCAGAACCTTTGCCTCTTCAAGCGAAGCCGGCGACCAGGCGCGCCAGTGCACGGGATTGCCGCTGTGCTGCTGCAGGTAGGGGCTGGCTTCTTCGGCAAGCAGGTTTTGTGCGGGTAGCGTCACGATGGGCAAACTCGGTTGGGAGTAGTCATATGGACGTAGGGCGGTTCAGCAAAGCGGGCAAATGATTTCAGGCGAATCCATCGTTGCGTTATCAAGCGGTCGACTGCCGGCGGGCGTCGCCGTCATCCGCATTTCCGGCTCGCAGACTCGATTCGTGGTCGAAACGATTGCCGGCGCCGCGGTTAAGGACCGCTCGGCGGTTTTGCGCAGGCTGCGGGCGCGCGATGGAACCGTGCTCGACAACGGCCTGGTCGTTTTCTTTCCCGGACCGGCCAGTTTTACTGGCGAGGATGTCGCCGAATTCCACGTTCACGGCGGACGCGCCGTGGTGGCCAGGATGCTGGAGGTGATCACCGGTTTCGACGGCGTCAGGCATGCCGAGCCTGGCGAATTCACGCGCCGCGCCTTTCTTAACGGCAAGGTCGACCTGGTCGAGACCGAGGCGCTGGCCGATCTCATCAACGCCGAAACCGAGGCTCAGCGGCGCTTCGCGGTGCAAAATGCCCTGGGCGCCCAGAGTGAACTCTATCTTGGCTGGAGGCGTCGGTTGATCCAGGCTCGCGCCATGATCGAGGCCGAGATCGACTTTGCCGATGAGGACGATGTCCCCGGTTCCGTTTCGGATACGGTCTGGTCCGATGTCCGGACGATGATCGGTGAGATCGATCGCCACATCGCCGGATTTCGCGCTGCCGAAATCATCCGTGACGGCTTCGAGGTGGTTATCCTTGGTGCGCCCAACGCCGGTAAGTCGAGTCTGTTCAACGCCCTGGCGCGGCGGGATGCCGCTATAGTAACGGATGAACCCGGCACGACGCGCGATCTGCTCGAGGTGGTGCTCGACCTGCAGGGGGTTCGCGTCCGGTTGGTCGACACGGCCGGCTTGCGCGATGCGCCGGGCAAGGTCGAGGCCATCGGCATCGAGAAGGCCAGGGCCAAGGCACATGGCGCCGATCTGCTGCTGCTGCTGCAGGACGTCGCGGACCCCAGGCCCATCGGTTCGTTGCCGACCGGTGCGCCGAGCTTGCGGGTCGGCACAAAGCTCGATCTGCTGGATAGTCGCGCGGCAAGCGACGCGGCCGCGAACTATGATCTTGTCATCTCGGTGAAGGCCGGGACCGGCGTGGACGCATTGCTGGCGGAAATCGGCCGTCGCGCCGCCGAGGCGGCCGGCAGCGCCGGCGATATCCTCCCATCGCGCCTGCGCCATGTCGAATTGCTTGGCGAGACCAACCGCCATCTGCGTCGGGCTATCGACAGCCCGGCTGTCGGACAGGAATTGCGCGCCGAGGAACTGCGGCTCGCAGCCGACCGTCTCGGCCGAATCGTCGGCGCCATCGACGTCGAGGACATGCTGGATGTTATCTTTTCGCAGTTCTGCATTGGGAAATGACTCACGTGAAACCGTGGGCCTCGAACAGGAGTTGGTTTCTGGCGCAGAGGCCTGACGGCGCTGCGGACTGCACGCGTTGGCAATTGGCGGAAACGCTTAACGTCTCGTCATCCTAGGGTCTGCGCGTCCGCTTCGCTCCCGCTCCGCCCGTGGATGACGAAAGTTGGCAGGGCTGCAGCGAACGGCCTCACTGCAAATGACTCACGTGAAACACCGCTGCAACTCCCCTCCACCTTGTTTCACGTGAAACTCGCTGCCGAGTTTTCTTGACAGCACCGCCCTACGGGGACATGTGTCCCTCATTCAATCGAGTCTGGGAAGTTTGTTATGACCAATCACTATGATGTGGTTGTGGTGGGCGGCGGCCACGCGGGGTGCGAGGCGGCGGGCGCGGCCGCGCGCGCCGGTGCCAGAACTGCCCTGGTCACGCTGCGCTTCGACACGATCGGTGTCATGTCATGCAATCCGGCCATCGGCGGGCTCGGCAAGGGTCACCTGGTTCGCGAGATCGATGCCCTGGACGGCCTGATGGGCCGGGTTGCGGATGCTGCCGGGATTCAGTTCCGCCTGCTCAATCGCCGCAAGGGTCCTGCGGTGCGCGGACCCCGCACGCAGGCCGACAGAAAGCTCTATCGCCTTGCCATGCAGGAAGCGATTCGGCAGCAGAACGATCTCGACGTGGTCGAGGGCGAGGTTTTGGATTTCGAAATCGCCGGCGGCCAGATAGCGGCGGTTCTCCTGGCCGACGGCCGGCGTCTTGCCTGTGGCGCGGTCGTTCTGACCACCGGTACCTTCCTGCGCGGGCTCATCCATATCGGCGAGAAGAAGATCGTCGCCGGCCGGATGAACGAGCAGGCGAGTCTTGGCCTGTCTGCGACGATGAACCGGGCTGGTTTCAAGCTCGGACGTCTGAAGACCGGTACGCCGCCGCGGCTCGATGGTCGGACGATCGATTGGGCATCGCTGGGTAGCCAAGCCGCGGATGAGGATCCGGTGCCGTTCTCGCTGTTGACGGACCGCATCGAGACGCCGCAGATCGACTGCGGCATCACGCGCACGACGACGGCGACGCATGAGCTGATTCGCCTCAATCTCGGCCGCTCCGCCATGTATTCCGGTTCGATCGAAGGCGTTGGGCCGCGCTATTGCCCTTCGATCGAGGACAAGATCGTCAAGTTCGGCGAAAGGGACGGGCACCAGATCTTCCTCGAGCCGGAAGGGCTCGACGACGATACCGTCTACCCCAATGGGATTTCGACTTCGCTGCCTGAAGATGTGCAGCTCGATATGTTGAAAACCATTCCGGGGTTGGAGCGCGCCACCATGCTGCAGCCCGGCTATGCCATCGAATATGATCATGTGGATCCGCGCGAGCTGCACCAGACGCTGGAGACGAAGCGCATCAGTGGCCTCTTCCTCGCCGGCCAGATCAACGGCACGACCGGTTATGAAGAGGCAGCCGGGCAAGGCTTGCTCGCCGGCCTCAACGCGGCGCGGCGCGCGTCAGGCAGCGAGCAGATCGTGCTCAGCCGCACCGAAGCCTATATCGGCGTGATGGTCGACGATCTGACCAGCCGCGGCATCAGCGAACCCTACCGGATGTTCACCTCGCGGGCCGAGTTCCGGCTGTCGCTGCGCGCTGACAACGCCGATGAGCGGCTGACGCCCCTGGCTGCGAAACTGGGCATCGCCTCGACGCAGCGGATGCAGCGCTATGGGGCTGTCATGCATCGCCTCGATGACGCGCGGGACCTGGCTCGCTCGCTCACCCTGACCCCCAATGAAGCGGCGCGGCACGGGCTGGAGGTCAACCGGGATGGCGTGCGCCGGTCCGGCTATGAATTGCTGTCCTATCCCGATGTCGATGTGGCCTGGCTGGCCGGTGTCGATTCGCGGTTTGCGGAAATCGACGGCAAGACGGCGGAACGCCTCGAAACGGAAGCCAAATATTCGGTTTACCTGGATCGGCAGAAGACGGATGTGGCGCAGATCAGGCATGAGGAGGGCCGGCTGATCCCGGAGACGGTCGATTTCGCGGGCGTACCAGGCCTGTCCAACGAGTTGAAGCAGAAGATCCAGGCGCGGCGGCCGCGCTCCATCGCCGACGCCCAGCGCATGGAAGGCATGACGCCGGCGGCGCTGGCGATCATTGTCGCGCATGTTCGCCACGCGGAGAGCGCCCTGCGTCCACAAAGGGATGTTGCGTGACTTCTTCTTCATGGAAGAGCCTGCAGGACGCGGCAGGCCCGGTTTCACGTGAAACATTCGATCGGCTGGTGGCATTCGAGCAGATGTTCCAGAAATGGAATCGCAGCATCAATCTCGTTGCGCAATCGACGGCTGGCGATGTCTGGCAGCGTCACATCCTGGACAGCGCGCAGTTGGCGCGAATCGAGCCCTATGCGACGCGCTGGGTAGATCTGGGGTCTGGCGGCGGATTTCCCGGCCTTGTCATGGCTTTCCTGCTTGCCGAGCGTGACGGCGCCAGCATCGATCTGGTTGAAAGCAATCGCAAAAAGGCATCGTTCCTGCAGGCCGTCGTCGGGCAGTTCAGCCTGCCGGCGCGGGTTGTGGCGCGCCGCATCGATGATAGCCATCTGCTTGTTTCGGCACCGCAAATCGTCACGGCACGGGCACTCGCCTCGCTTTCGACCCTGCTGGACCTGTCAGCGCCATGGCTGATTTCAGGTGCGCGTGGCCTGTTTCACAAAGGCCGGGATTACCGCGCCGAAGTGGAAGAAAGCGTTCACCGATGGTCCTTCGATCTGGTAGAACATCCAAGTGTGACCGACGCTAGCGGCGTCATTCTCGAATTGTCGAACTTGCGACCTGTCTGATCTGCTCCAGGCGACCCGAAGCGACCTGAAAAATGAATTTCTGGCATAGACCCATGATGAAGAATGGCCCCCGAATCATCACCGTAGCCAATCAGAAGGGCGGCGTCGGCAAGACCACTACCGCCATCAACCTGGCGACCGCGCTGGCCGCGATCGGCGAAAAGGTGCTGATCGTCGATCTCGATCCGCAAGGCAATGCCAGCACCGGCCTCGGCATCGACCGCAAGGATCGGACGGTCTCGTCCTATGATGTGCTGACAGGCGAGCTGGATCTGGAAGCCGCGGCCATCCCGACAGCCGTGCCCGGCCTGTCGATCGTGCCGTCGACGCTCGACCTGCTTGGCATCGAAATGGAAATAGCCTCGGCGCCGGACCGGGTGCTCAAGCTGCGCAATGCGCTGCGCGCCGCGACCGAGCGCGGGGCACCGTTTGGCTATGTGCTGATCGACTGCCCGCCTTCGCTCAACCTTTTGACGTTGAATTCAATGGCGGCAGCCGATTCCGTTCTTGTGCCGCTGCAGTGCGAGTTCTTCGCGCTGGAAGGCCTCAGCCAGTTGCTGGAGACGGTCGAGCAGGTGCGCCGCTCGATCAATCCAGAGCTTATTATCCAAGGCATCGTGCTGACCATGTATGACGGCCGCAACAATCTCGCCAACCAGGTGGTGCAGGACGTTCGCGCGCATATGGGCGACAAGGTCTACGAGACCATCATTCCGCGCAACGTGCGGGTGTCCGAGGCGCCGTCCTACGGCAAGCCGGCCATCCTCTACGACCTCAAATGCTCGGGCAGCCAAGCCTATCTGCAATTGGCATCGGAAGTGATCCGCCGCGAGCGTAAATTGCGCGCCGCTTGATAAGATCGGATGCATAGTTAAAGTCGGTTCGAGGCCGAAACGATCGCTTCTTGGAATATACGGGACTTTGGAACAAAGATGAGCGACGACCTTTCGAGGAAGAGACTGGGCCGTGGGCTGGCGGCGCTGATCGGCGAGATCGATCGTCCGGCAGCGCCGGAAAAGCCCGGCATGAGCGCCGACGGCAAGGTGCCGATCGAGTTCCTGACCCCCAACCCGAAAAATCCGCGCCGGCATTTCGGCGACGCCGAACTGACGGACCTTGCCCAGTCGATCCGAGAGCATGGTGTCGTCCAGCCGGTGGTGGCGCGGCCTTCGCCGACGCAGGCCGGCCGCTACGAGATCATCGCCGGCGAGCGGCGTTGGCGCGCCGCACAGCGCGCCGGCCTGTCCGAGATCCCGGTCATCATCCGTGAGGTCAACGACCGCACGGCGCTGGAACTGGCAATCATCGAGAACGTCCAGCGCACCGACCTCAATGCGGTCGAGGAAGCGCTTGGTTATCAGCAGCTGATCGACGAGCACGGCTACACCCAGGCCGATCTCGGTCAGGTGATCGGCAAGAGCCGCAGCCATGTCGCCAACACGCTGCGGCTGCTCAAGCTGCCGGAGGTGATCCGCGACATGCTGGTCGACGGCGCGCTGTCGGCAGGCCATGCCCGCACGCTGGTGACGGCGGAAGATCCGGCTGGCCTTGCCAAGCGCATCGTCGAAGAGGGCCTTTCGGTGCGCCAGGCCGAGGCGCTGGCGCAGATGCCGGCCGGCAGCAGCAGCACGAAAGAGGCCAGGCCGGCGCCGGGTCCGGAGCAGAAAGACCCCGACACGCTGGCGCTGGAAAAGCTGTTGACGGATACGATCGGCATGATCGTGTCCGTGGAACACAAGGGCAAGGGCGGCGTGCTGCGCATCGCATATCGCTCGCTGGAGCAGCTTGATGAGCTGTGCAGAAGGCTGAAGCAGGAGCGGTAGTTAGCCGGCGAATTGTCAGCGGCACGAGCATGACTGGCGATTGCCGGTCTTCTCTCTTTGCAGCGTTGGTGATTGGCGAAATCGGCGAAGCCGCGAATCTCCCTCCTTGAGGGGGAGATGGCCGGTAGGCCAGAGGGGGTCGCCTCACATTAAGCGCCGACGCCCTTGCGGAAGCAAAGAAGAGGTCGGCGCCTCACGTCAGGCGACCCCCTCTGTCGCCTTTGGCGACATCTCCCCCCTCAAGGGGGGAGATCAGGCGCGCTGCGCCAATCGGCTGCTTTCCACCGCAATGCCAAGCAGCGCCTGTCGCGCTAGCGCGACGGAAAGATCCGGCCGCCGGCGCGTCTGCAGGACCGCCGTCTGCAGCCGGATCAGCGCGCGGCCGAGCGCGTCGGTGCTCCAGCGCTCCAGCGCCTTCTCCACCAGCTTGCGGCGCGAGAAAAACACCGGAGGGCGGGCGGCGGCAACGACGGAAGCCGCATTGCGGCCGCCCGAATCCATCTGGCCGCGCATGGCCTGGATCTGCTGCAACTGCCGCATCGCCGAGGACAGCACCAGGAAGGGCTGTCCGCCGGACTGGCAATGCCGGGTAAAGGCGGCGTCGAAGTCGCCGATCTTGCCTTCGAGCAATGCGTCGACCGCGTCATCGAAAGAGGCGCCGGAAACGTCACCCGACATCGCCTTGACCTCTTCAAGGCCGATCTCCTGCTGGCCATGGGCGTAGAGCACGAGCTTCTCGATCTCGCCGCGCGAGGCCAGCCGATCGCCGCCAAGATTGCGGCGCAGCGCCTGTCTCGCCTCCATGGTCATCGACATGCCGGCCTTGCGCAGCTCGTCGTCGATGACAGCGTCGATGTCGCGCGCTTCATCGGCATAGCAAGGCAAAGCCATGGCATTGTCGGCGGCCTCGACGATGGCGCGCAGCCCAACACCCTTCTTCAGATCGCCGGCCTCGATGAGAATGATCGCATCGCGCGCCGGCTCCGCCGTCAGCGCCTTGACGTCGTCGGCCAGCGCCTTCTGGCCGCTGGCATTGCGCACCCAGAGCAGGCGCCGGTCGGAAAACATCGGCACGGTGCGGGCTTCGTCGAGCAGCCGACCCGCGTCGCGATCGACCTCCGAGCCCTCGAGCCGGACCACCGAGAAGGGATCGTCGAGCGGCAGGCCGCTCTTGCCGGCAAAGGCCTTTGCGCGCTCCGAGACGAGGCCGCGGTCGGGGCCGTAGAGCAGGACAATGGAGATGCGCTGGTCCGGCCGCGCCAGCCAACCATCGACCTCGTAAGCTTTCTTCTGTGCCATGGCGGGTTGGTTAGCACAGGGCGGGGGCGGCAGCCAGCTTGGGTTCCTCTCCCCCGATCGACGGGGGAGAGGAAGGCGCGAGTTCGCCAACCTTGGCCCCTTTCCTCTCCCTCCGGAGGGGGGAGAGGTGGCTCGGCGAAGCCGAGACGGAGTGGGGGAAGCCATTCGCTAAACGCGCCACGGCAAGACAGGCACAACCCGGCGAAACTCAGGCAAGCGGCAATCAGGCGAAAAGGTCGACCCCCACTCCGTCGCGCGTGGCGGGGCCCCGCGCCCCCCGCGCCGGGAGGGCGTACGCAGATTAGTAAAAATGCTAAGCACGTTTTTCTAGGCCCCTCGGGTGTGGGTTTATCACA
>NZ_JAMYMV010000061.1:0-35026 GCF_040318715.1 Mesorhizobium sp. M1050
CCCCGAGTTCCCCCCCCACCCCCCCGGGGCCGCGCGGGGGGGGGCGCGGCCGCCCCCGCCGATCAGCCAGAGATCCAGCCTGCCGTTCACCGCCGATCTCGATCTGACGACGGCAGCCCTTGCCGCAGGTCGGTTCGCCACCGCGTATGATGCCGCCTTTTCGCTCAAGCTCGACCAGGAAGGTATCCGCGTTTCGGACCTCAAGGCGAAATTGCTGGGTGGCGCGCTGACCGGCCTGTTCGAGCTGAAGAACAATGACGGCACCGGGCTTTTCACTGGGCAGATGAAATTGGCCGGCGCCGATCTGGCGACCATGCTGCCGGATGCCGGCATCAGCGGCAATGGTGATTTCTCGACGGCGCTGTCAAGCAGCGGCAAATCGGTCGAAGGGATGGTGGCCGCCTTGTCCGGCTCCGGTACGGCGGCGTTGAGGGGCTTGCAGGTCGCCGGCGTCAATCCCGATGCGTTCAGTGCATTCCTCGCCAAGGCGGATGCGATCGGGCGCGATATCGATGCGGCCAAGACCGCCGGCTTTGCGCCTGAAATCGCCGCCGATGGCAGTTTTGCCGCCAAGGACACCGACATCGCCTTCACGGTTGCTGGCGGTATGCTCAGGGCGCCGCCGGTCAACCTCGAGAATCCGGCTGCGACCTTGTCCGCCGACATTGCGGCCGATCTCAATACCAGCAAGATTTCCGCCGAGGGGACGATCGCCTATCGGCCGGGCGATGAAGCTCTGGTCGGCTCCGAGCCGACGGTGAATTTCACCGCCGAGGGCCCCCTCGGCGCGGTGAAACGAGAGTTCGACAGCGAGCCGCTGGCGCAGTTCCTGACCCAGCGCGCGCTGGAAAGGGAGCAGCAGCGTGTCGAGGCGATGCAGGCCGAATTGCTCGAAAAGCAGCGGCTGCGGCGCGAGGTACGCTACTACGCGGCGCTGCAGGATGAGCGTGACAAGGCCGCCGAGGAATTGCGCAAGCAGGAGGAAGCAGCGCGGCTTAAGGCCGAGGCTGAGGCGAAGGCCGAAGCGGATGCGCAGGCGAAAGCCGAGGCCGACGCCAAGGCCCAGGCTGAAGCGGATGCGCAAGCGAAAGCCGAGGCCGACGCCAAGGCTCAGGCCGAAGCGAAGGCGAAGGCGGATGCGGACGCGAAGGCCGCGGCCGAACAGCAGGCTGCCGACGAGGCCGCCAAGGCGCAGGCCGATCAGGAGCGGCAGAAGGCGGAAGAGGCGATGCGCATTGCCTCGCAGGAGAAGGCAAGGCTCGAGGCTGAACGCAACGCCGCACAGCAGGCTCCGAAGGTGGAGCGTGCGCCGCTGCCGGAGGCTCGCGACAATCCGCCGCCGGCCAAGCCGAAGTCCAATCCGTTCACGATCGACAATCTGCTGAAGTCGCTGCAGTAGGGCAGTAGGCACAGCAGGAGGCTTTTGCCGTCCTGAGATAGTCTCAGAGAACGAGCAGTTCGGCGCAGTCGGTGACATAGCGGGCGTGGCGGAAATCTCGGACGGTCAAGAGTTTGCCGTCCTGCCAGGCCAGCAGGATGAAATAGGATGGCCGCGCCGCTGGATCATCGCTGTCGCGGACGAGGACTGCTGGCCTGCCTTCGATAAAGCCCGCCACGAAACGCCAATCCTGCACCTGGGAATAGTTGTGGAAGTAGGTGCCGACCTCCTGGCGACCATTCAGCTGCGTCCTTGCCACCAGCTCCAGCCGCACCTCATCGGCCAGCATGTCGCGCACGGCGTCGAAATCGCGGGCGTTGAAGCGATCGATGTAAGCATCGAGCAGCAGACGCTCTGCGCCGCTCAATCTCGGAACAGGGCGGTCGTCCGGTTCGTCCGCAAGATGGCGCAGCCGATGACGACCACGATGTAGCGCCGCCTTGATGGCGGGGATGCTGGTGTCGAGCGTGGCGCTGATCTCCTGCAGTGAATAGCCCAGAACGTCCATCATGATGACGCTGCTTCGCTGCGTGACGGGAAGGCGCATGAAGGTATGAAGGCCGGCCGCCGCGGCCTGACGGGCGGCAGTGGGGTTTGCCGGATCGACGATCATGTCCGGGTCCTCATCGGAAAAAGACTTTTCACGGGCTCGCCGGCGCAGGAAGTCGAGCGCCGCATTGTGGGCGATGCGGAACAGCCAGCCCTCCGGATTGGCGATCGGGCCGGTATTCGGCAGCGCCTCGAACGCCTTGGCCAGGGCTTCCTGCAGCACGTCTTCACCGTCGATGACTGAGCCCGTCATGCGGGCGCAGTAGCGGTGCAGCTTTGGACGCAGTTCGCCGAACATGCGGCTGAAGAGTTCGCGTTGTTGGACGTCAATGGTGATGTTCATGCGTACCGTGTTCCACCTACTGGTCGAGCATACGGTAGCTGCCCACAACAGTCATTTCCTCGCTGTGCGGACGCTCGATGCAGCGATCCCTGATGCCAATCTGAAAGGCCTCGAATGCCGCCAGCCCGGTGATGATATCGGCATGGGCCTCGGCTTCCGTCTCGACCAGATGGACAAAGGTCCCGCCTTCGGAACGCCATGTCATGTAGCGAACGCCGTCCGGCGATTTTTCCCGCAGCTCATGGAATACACCCTTGACCAGCCGTTCATTCTCGTCGGCCCGTTCCGGTTTCGTCTTGTAGCGTATCAGGAGGCGTTTCATCGCAGTTGTTCCTCTTCGTTGCCCCATGCTCATGTCCGAGACGTTGCGGCGAAGCCAAAGGATTCCGGGTGACGGGAAAATAGCTCTTTCCGTGCATCTGGGCTTCACGCCCGATCGAGCAGCCGCCTCAACATCGGTTCGATGCGCGACAGCTCGTCGAGATGTGCCGCCGATAGCTCGGCCAGACAATCGTCGGCGCGCTCGGTCAGCTGCAGCAGCACGCGGCGATGATCGTCCTTGTCCTGATTTCTAGCGACCAGCCCTGCCTCGCAAAGGCGGTTGACCAGCTCGACGGCGCTATGATGGCGAGTGCGCAAGCGTTCGGCCAGATCGCCAACCGTCACCGGCCCGCCGCCGGGGAAACCCTTGATTGCCAGCAGCGCCTGATGCTGGCGCGGCGTCAGGCCGGCGCCTTCCGCCTGGATTTGGCTGAATTCGAGAAAGCGGCGGATCAGGTAGCGAAACTCGGAAAGCCGCTGGTAGTCGGCCTGGCTGATGGCAGGGCGTGGTTTTTGTGGCGGCGACATATCAGACATGTGTTCGTTTTCCGACGAAAACTCAAACGGATTTCGGGCGAAACCGGATTGAACAAATATATCGTGTTACGATACATAGCCACCGACAAACCCGGCTGGCCTTTCGACCGTGCCGCAACCACATACGGCCCGCCGCCAGGAAGCAAAGCCCGCCATGAAGATCCACCACTCGAACCCGGAGCATCTGCGTGATTTCACGACTGATGCCAGGGTGCTGCTTGTTGCCGCCATTGCGGTGGTCGTGGCGACGGCCGGACTGGTTGCCGGCATCGCGCTATTGAAGCTGATCCGGCTGGCCACCAACATCGCCTATTTCGGCCAGTTCACGCTCGCCGACCTGAGACTCGAAGACACGCCGCTTGGCTATGCCTCCGTCATCGTCCCGGTGATCGGCGCGCTGATCATCGGCCTGATGGCGCGCTTCGGCAGCGAGAAAATCCGCGGTCACGGCATTCCCGAGGCCATTGAGGCGATCCTGCTCGGGCGTTCCAGGCTCGATGCCAAGGTGGCGATCCTGAAGCCATTGTCGTCGGCGATTTCGATCGGCTCCGGCGGGCCCTTTGGCGCCGAGGGTCCGATCATCATGACAGGCGGCGCGATCGGCTCGCTGATCGCGCAGATGCTGCCGGTAAGCGATACCGAACGCAAGACGCTGCTGGTTGCAGGTGCGGCGGCGGGAATGACCACGGTCTTCGGGACACCGATCGCCGCCATCATGCTGGCCGTTGAACTGCTGCTTTTCGAATGGACCCCGCGCAGCTTTATTCCGGTGGCGGTCGCGGCAATCATTGCCCAGGTCGAGCGCACCATGCTGCATCTGCCCGGACCGATCTTTCCGTTTCAGGGCGGTATGGAGGTATCCTTTGTCGGCCTTGCCGGCTGGGTGGCGATCGGGGTCGCGGCAGGCCTGTTGTCGGGGCTGCTGACGCAGATGGTCTACGCCTGCGAGGACGGCTTCCAGAAGCTGCCTATCCACTGGATGTGGTGGCCGATGCTGGGTGGTCTGGTGGTCGGCATAGGCGGGCTGATCGAGCCGCACGCGCTCGGCGTCGGCTATGACAACATCACTGACATGCTGGACGGCCGCACGATCGCGACCGCGGCATTCCTCCTTCTGGTGGTGAAGGCCATCATCTGGTCGGTTGCGCTCGGCTCGGGAACGTCGGGAGGCGTGCTGGCGCCGCTGCTGATCATGGGCGGGGCGATGGGGGCGGTGCTGGCCGGCGTTCTGCCCGCGGCGGATCCGGGCTTCTGGGCACTGCTGGCGATGGCCGCCACCATGGGCGGCACGATGCGCGCGCCGTTGACAGCCACCTTCTTTGCCGTCGAACTGACCGGCAATACGCATATACTGGTGCCGCTGATCGCGGCTTGCGCCGCGGCGCACGCCGTCACCGTGCTTTTGATGAAGCGGTCGATCCTGACCGAGAAGATTGCCAGAAGGGGACACCATCTGGTTCGCGAATACCGTGTCGATCCGTTCGCCTCGACCAGAGTGCGCGAGGTGATGACATCTGAGGTCGAAAGCGTGCCGGCGACGATGACGCTGCATGGCGCAGCAGCCTTTCTGACCGCGCCGGAAACACGGCATCCGAGTTTTCCGGTGGTGGATGAGAACGGGCATGTTCTGGGTCTCATCGATCCGCCGGCGATCCTGCGCTGGAGACGTGCCGGCAGGCACCGCACCACGACCCTTGGCGAGCTGCTTGCTGGCAGCAAGGTGACGCTGGCCTATCCGGACGAGTATCTCGAAGGCCTCTCCGACAAGCTGTTGATGGCCAATGTCTCCCATCTGCCAGTCGTTAGCCGTGAAGGCCTGCGACTGGTCGGTTATGTCGGCTGGAAGGATCTGATGCGCGTGAGGTCGAGGAAGCAGGCCGAAGAGCGTGACCGCTCGACCTTGCTAGGCTTCGGCACAAGACGCGGAAAAAAGGCAGACGTGGTCGAAAGCCTCTAGAAATTCGTTCCGCGTTTCACCCACTCGAGCACATAAAGCCTTAGCGCCGAGGACAGGTTGGTGTCGCGAGGCCGCGTCTCGTCGACTTCGGCGACAAGAGCGGCGAGCGTCAATTGCCGCGTGGCCGCGATCGCGACGAGGTCGTCATAGAAGGGTTTTTCGAGCGAATAGCTGGTGCGGTGACCGCGAATGGTCACCGAGCGCTTTTCGACCGCGCTCACTGCGGAGCGCTCATTGCTCGCTTTCGACGCCGGATGGCTCGCGGCGGTGACCAGCGACGAATTTCTCGGCCTGGTCGGCGACCAGGTGGTCGCGTTGCTTCTCACCTTTGGAGCGGCCGTATAACACCCGGTTCTGTTGGGCGATCCGCACCTTTTCGTCCCGCGCCCTCTGCTTGCGAGCCTGGCGGAGATTGACGATATCGGCCATGGCGTTAACTGCGGGCTTATTTCTTGCGGAAGGCGTCTAGCGAGACCACTTCGGCGCCCTTGGTGGCGGCGTCCGCCGCCGCAGGCTTCTTCTCCGCCTCGGCGGCAGCCTTCTTTTCGGCCTTCGGCTTTTTCTCGGAGACGATGGTCAGCGGCTCGGGTGTCGGTGTTGCCGGTTCCTCGTCGGGCTGAGCATCGGTCTTGACGTCGAATTCGAGCTCGAAATTGACCGAGGGATCGTAGAAGCCGCGCACGGCCGAGAACGGGATTTCGAGTTTCTCCGGCACGTCGGAGAAGGACAGGCCGACCTCGAAGCCGGTGTCGGTCACCTTCAGGTCCCAATACTGGAACTGGATGACGATGGTCATCTGCTCGGGATAGCGCTCGCGCAGACGCGATGACACGCGCACGCCCGGTGCACCGGTCAGGAAGGTGATGAAGAAGTGGTGGTTGCCGGGGAGGCCGGTACGCGCGACTTCGGCCAGGACCTTGCGCATGACGCCGCGCAACGCCTCCTGGGCCAGAATGTCATAGCGAATGTGGTCGTCGGCCATGTGGTGGTCGGGTTCCGTTGAATCGTCCGCATAGCTGTAATCAAGCTTTAGGGCGGCGTAAACCTGATATAGACCGCCACCGCACCGATACGAGGACTATTGCCACCGATTTGATCGCTCAGGCGCCGGCGAGCGCGGTCTGCTTCTCAACCGATGCCGGGGAGCGGCGCTTGCCAAAGGCGCGCAGGAAGGTGCGCACGCCATTTGTCGCGGATTGCACCACTTCATCCTCGCGCGGCGAGCCGCCAAGCATGAAGGTCGTCTGCAGTTCGGCATTGACGAGGCCAAGGAACTGGCGTGCCGCCACATCGGGGTCCTCGATCGCAAGGTAACCGCCATAGGCGAGGCGGGCAAAGCGGGCGGCGATCGCCTGCCATGTCCTGCCCGGTCCCTGTTCGCGCCACTCTGCAAACAGTTCGGGATAGCGCTCGCCTTCGGTCTGGATCAACTTGCGCAGGAATTTTCCGTCACGGCTGCAGATGCAGTTCTGGTTCAAGCGAACGGCAAAGCCAATCAGATCCGCTTCGAGATCCTTGGGCTGATCGGGGAAGGTAGCGATGGTGGCGAAGATGCCGGCATTGCAGCGTTCGGTCAGATCACGAACCACCGCGACGAACAATTTCTCCTTGTCACCATGATGATTGTAGATGGTCTGGCGCGAAACGCCGGCTTCGGCTGCGATCAGATCGATGTTGGCACCAGCGAACCCTTCGTGGCAAAACACGGCAGCTGCGGAATCGACGATCGACAGACGCTTGGCCTCATGGCCGCGTGGCGGGAAAGTGTCAGGAGAGACGTGCAGCTTCATAAAAAACTATATAGAGGTGATTGACGAATTAGACAAGACTGTCTAAATTTGTGGACATAAAATGAAGAGATTTCGCCCGCAGAGACGAACAAAATTCGCTCTTGAGGTGTCGGAATCTCATGGGATGGAACGTCCTAGGTTAGACGTCGCCCGCGGCGGCAACCAGTCTTGAAAGAAGCCCTTATCATGAGTCCCAAATTCCTCCGCATTGCGGTCGTGCTCGGCCTGTTGTCCGCCATCGGCCCGTTCGCCATCGACATGTATCTGCCCGCATTGCCGTCGATCGGCGCCGATCTCAACGCCGGCACCGCTGCCGTACAGATGAGCCTGTTGATCTTCTTCCTGTCGATGGGCTTCGGCCAGATTGTCGTCGGGCCAATCTCAGACATGGTCGGCCGCAAGCTGCCGCTTTATGGCGGCCTTGCGCTGTTCATGGTTGGCGGCATCGGGTCGGCCATGGCGCCCAACATCGAATGGCTGATCGCTTTCCGCTTCCTGCAGGGGCTTGGCGCCAGCGCCGGCATGGCGGTGCCGCGCGCCATCGTGCGCGACCTGCATACCGGCAACGAGGCCGCCAAGCTGATATCCTTGCTGATGCTGGTGTTTTCGGTGTCGCCGATCCTGGCGCCGCTGACCGGCAGCCAGATCATCGAGAATTTCGGCTGGCGCGCCGTGTTCTGGACCGTGACGGGTGCGGCACTGCTGGCTACCATCCTTTTGGCAACCTCGCTCAAGGAGACGCGCCCGGCGGAAGAACGCGTCGGTTCCTCCTTCGGCACCGCGCTTGCCGGCTACCGCTTCCTGATGGGCGACCGCAACTTCCTTGGCCTTGTGGCGATCGCCGGCTTCGGCATTGCGAGCTTCTTCGTCTATCTGTCGAGCTCGTCCTTCATCCTGATCGATCACTACGGGCTGTCGCCTTCGGTCTACAGCGTGTTCTTCTCGATCAATGCGGTTGCCTTCATCGGCATGTCCCAGTTGACGGGATTGCTGGCCGAGCGGTTCGGGCTGCGGCGCGTGGTGCGCGTCGCGGTGACCGGCTATGCCACGACGATGGTGGTGCTGTTTGCAGTGATGGCGACCGGCATCGACCGGCTCGACGTGATGGCGGCACTGCTGTTCGTCGGCTACGGCTTCCTCGGTCTGGTCATCCCGACCACTTCGGTGCTGGCCATGGAAGAACATGGCGAGATCGCCGGCACGGCTTCGGCGCTGATGGGCACGCTGCATTTCGCCATCGGCGCGCTCGCCATGGGCGTTGCCGGCGTGTTCTTCGACGGCACGCCGCTGCCGATGGTGGCCGGCATCACGCTCTGCGCGGTGATTTCGTTCACGCTGGCCAAGGTCACGCTCGGCCGTTCGCGCGAAACGGTCGAGGCCCCGGCGGAATAGGCAAGCGCAAACGCATGAAAAAGGCCGGGTTCGTCCGGCCTTTTTCATGCCCGCAGACCAGCTACGCCGAGGATGAAGCGGACACGCTCCTCAACCGGAAGCTGCCGTTGCGTGACGCAGAATTGAAGGAGGAGGGAGAAGTGGAGGTTTCTGTTGCCAGGTACCTCCGAACCCCGCCTAGAAGTGCGAACCCCTAGGGCTTGAATTGAAGCTATCGCACCGCTTACGCGGCGAGACGTGCTTCCGCATAGTTGTCATTTGCAACTACAGGTTTAGCCCGATAACGGTGGTACTATGCCGGGCAAAAGTACGATCTTTACACCTTCGTCGATCCTATTTCGCCCCCAGCAAAAACCGCTCTGTCGCCAACAGCGGCTTTTGGTGGAGGCGCCGGGTACCGCCCCCGGGTCCGAACGGCTTATTTCATCGCCCATTTATCGCCATAGTCGGTCAAGCCGACAAACTGAATATAGGGGCCCATCGCGAGAAATGAAAGGCCGCAATGGCACTTTGTCCCGTGTCAAACCGCGTCTCCAAAGGGTTGACTTGGGCGCGGTCTCCACCGAAGCTTTGCTATGGTGAGGAGTTACCGACCTAGCGCACACGTTGCAGCAGCGCGCCACAACCCTCATCGATCGGATCCGTGGCGCCGACGAGGGGAATTTTGATGGCCGACTATCTTGCAGACGTGAAGAAATACGACGTTGGCGCCAGTGCGGATGCGGTCGAAAAGATCGTAAAGCATCTGGGGATTGCGCTCAGGAACCGCGATTCCTCGCTGGTGTCCTGCACCGACCCGAAGGAGCTTGGGCGCGTCAGGGACAACTGGGTCGCCAAGAAACTCGGCATCAGCGACGCGGCGAAGGCCGATGCGGCAATCGAAAAGACCTGCAAGGCAATGTCTGCCGACAACACCAAAAGCCGGGTGACTTTCTACTACCTGGTTGCGAAGGATTTGGGCAAGCTCGGCTCCCTCTGACGATCGCGCGTCAATTTGCGGAGGCTGGCGCGAGCCTTGCGCCAGCCGATGATGTTGTTGGGGACTGGCGACCTTCGGGCAGGATTTGCGCTGCTTTCTGGTGTTCGACGGCCTGTCGGTCAGCTATGATGGCTGGACAACCGAATCGAGCCGGAACCGATGCGCCAGTATCTCGACCTCCTGCAGCACGTGCTGGACAACGGTGCCGATCGCGGCGACCGCACCGGCACCGGAACGCGCTCCGTCTTCGGCTACCAGATGCGTTTCGATCTGGCGCGCGGTTTTCCCGTCACCACCACCAAGAAGCTGCATCTCAAGTCGATCGTCCATGAACTTCTGTGGTTCCTGGCCGGCGACACCAACATCAAATACCTGACCGACCATGGCGTTTCGATCTGGGACGAATGGGCCGACGAGAATGGCGACCTCGGCCCCGTCTACGGCAAGCAATGGCGCTCCTGGCCGGACGGTCATGGTGGCTCGATCGACCAGATTACAAACCTTCTCAAGGAGATACGCAAAAACCCTCAATCGCGGCGGCTGATCGTTTCGGCATGGAATCCAGCCGAGGTGGAAGCGATGGCGCTGCCGCCCTGTCACTGCCTGTTCCAGTTCTACGTCTCGGAAGGGCGGCTTTCCTGCCAGCTTTATCAACGGTCGGCCGATATCTTCCTCGGCGTGCCGTTCAACATCGCTTCCTACGCCTTGCTGACGCTTATGGTGGCGCAAGTGACCGGGCTGAAACCCGGCGATTTCGTCCATACGCTTGGTGACGCGCACCTCTATTCCAACCATTTCGAGCAGGCGCGCGAACAGCTGCGGCGCACGCCGAGGGCGTTGCCGACGATGTGGATCAATCCAGAGGTGAAGGACCTCTTCGCCTTCCGCTTCGAGGATTTCCGGCTGGAAAACTACGTCGCCGATGCAAGCATCAAGGCGCCGATCGCGGTCTAAAACCCCTGCGCTTTACTCAACCCTGAAATCAGGCGCCGATCAGTCGATGCCGACCGTTGCCCGAGGCGTTGTCCAAAGGCGTGTTTGCCCTTCTCCAACTCGAGATCGGCGACGGACTCTTTGGTGATTGATCGGTGACGATGGCGCCGCCAATGTTGAGGCTGACATGCGAAGTGGTGCTGCCGGGCCTTCCCTTGTTATATTCATGCGGATATATCGGTGGGCGGGCTTCGAGCAGATCGGATTCGAACCAGGGAGAACTTTCCATGACGCGCAAAGGTTCTGGGTTGAGGGCGATCGCCATCGGCGGTTTTGCGGCGACGTTGATGGCAGTTCCGGCAGCACATGCGGAAGACAAGGTGGTGGTGTTTGCCGCGGCCAGCCTCAAGGACGCGCTCGATGCGGTGAACAAGGCCTGCGAGGCCGATGTCGGCGAGGCCGCGACGGTCTCCTATGCCGCAAGCTCGGCGCTCGCCAAGCAGATCGAGAGCGGGGCACCAGCCGACGTCTTCATCTCAGCCGACCTCGACTGGATGAAATATCTCTCCGACAAGAAGCTGACCAAGCCGGACACCGAAGTGAAGCTGCTCGGCAACGAGATCGTGCTGGTGGCGCCGAAGGACTCGGCGGTTGAAACCAAGATCGAGAAAGGTTTTGACCTCGCCAAGCTGATCGGCGACGGCAGGCTCGCCATGGGCGACGTCAAAGCGGTGCCGGCCGGTAAATACGGCAAGGCCGCGCTCGAATCGCTCGGCGTCTGGTCGTCGGTCGAGGGCAAGGTGGCGCAGGCCGAGAATGTGCGCGCGGCGCTCAAGCTGGTTTCAACAGGTGAGGCAGCCCTCGGCATCGTCTATGCCACCGACGCGCATGCCGAAAAGGGCGTCAAGGTGGTCGGAACCTTCCCGGGGGATTCGCATCCGCCGATCATCTATCCAGTTGCCCAGACCGCCGATTCGAAGGACAAGGATACGCCGGCTTTCCTGCAATGCCTGCAGTCGCCGAAGGCCGGCAGGCTGTTCAAGGATCAGGGTTTTACTGTGCTCGCACCGAGCAACTGAGTTTCCAAGGGGCTTCATCTCGCAATATGAACTGGCTGGACCTCACTCCCGACGAATGGAATGCGGTCTGGCTGTCGATCAAGGTGGCAACGGTGGCGATGCTCGCCAGCCTGCCGCCAGGCATATTGATCGCGCTGCTGCTTGCCCGAGGACAGTTCTGGGGCAAGACCCTGGTCAATGGGCTGGTGCATCTGCCGCTGATCCTGCCGCCCGTGGTGACCGGCTATCTGCTGCTGCTGACCTTTGGCCGGCGCGGGCCGGCCGGCGCCTTCCTGGCCGACCATTTCGGCATTGTTTTCTCCTTTCGCTGGACGGGTGCGGCACTGGCTTGCGGCGTCATGGGTTTTCCCCTGATGGTGCGGGCGATCCGGCTGTCGATCGAGGCGGTGGACCGCAAGATGGAGGCGGCGGCGGGAACGCTCGGCGCCAATCCGCTGTGGGTCTTCGCAACCATTACTTTGCCGCTGATCCTGCCTGGGCTGATCGCCGGCGCCATCCTGTCCTTCGCCAAGGCGATGGGCGAGTTCGGCGCGACCATCACCTTCGTCTCCAACATTCCCAACGAGACGCAGACGTTGCCGTCGGCGATCTACACATTCACTCAGGTGCCGGGTGGCGATGAAGGGGCGCTGCGGCTGACGCTGATTTCCATCGTCATTTCCATGGCCGCTCTCGTGGCTTCGGAAGTGCTGGCGCGGCGTGTCGGCCGGCGGATGGACATCGAATGAGCGTTCTCGTCGATATCGGCCATCGGCTGGGCGGATTTGCCATCGACGCCCGCTTCGAAAGCGCCGGGCGGCTGACAGCACTGTTCGGACCGTCGGGGTCGGGCAAGACGACGCTGATCAACATGATCGCCGGGCTGATCCGGCCCGACAAGGCACGCATCGAGGTCGACGGCCGCGTGCTGGTCGACACCAATGCTGGCATCTTCGTGCCGAAGCACAAGCGCCGCATCGGCGTGGTTTTCCAGGATGCGCGGCTGTTTCCGCATATGAGTGTTGCCGGCAATCTGCGTTACGGCCGCTGGTTCACGCCGCCAGCGGAGCGCTATGCCGATATGGATGCCGTCGTCGACCTGCTTGGCATCGGCCCGCTCATGGACAGGCGACCGGCAAAGCTCTCGGGCGGCGAGAAGCAGCGTGTGGCAATTGGCCGGGCGCTGCTTGCCAGCCCTGGATTGCTGCTCATGGACGAGCCGCTGGCCTCGCTCGATGAGGCGCGCAAGGCCGAGATCCTGCCCTATATCGAACGGCTGCGCGACGAGACGAAAATCCCGATCGTCTATGTCAGCCACTCGGTCGCCGAGGTGGCGCGGCTGGCAAGCGACGTGGTGATGCTGGCGCAAGGCCATGTCATCGCCAGTGGTCCGACCGAGGCAGTCATGCAAAGGCTCGACCTGTTGCCGGCGGAAGAACGCGGCGAGGGGGGCGCCGTGCTGGACACCAGGGTGCTGCGTCACGACGAGACTTTCGGCATGACCGTGCTCGGATCGGCGGCTGGTGAGATCCGTGTGCCACGGCTGGCGATGAAGGCGGGGGCGGCTGTGCGCATCCGCATACGCGCCCGCGATGTGATGATCGCCACCGAACATCCGGCAGGGCTCAGCGCGCTCAACATCCTGCCGGGAACCATTACCGCGATAAGCTCCGGCGAGAGCCCGGCGGTCGACGTCGGCATCGACTGCAACGGCGCAACCGTGCTTGCCCGCATCACCGAACAGTCGCGGCGGACGCTGAAGCTTCATCTCGGAGGCAAGGTTTTCGCGGTGGTCAAGACGGTGAGCTTCGACCGGGCCAGCACCAGCGCCGGCCTGCCCGGTGAGGCGGACGGATGATCGTCGCTATGTCTTTTTGGAATAGCGGTTTCGCCGGGAAGTCTCTAGTATGGGATTGGGCGTGACCGCGGAGGAGAAAAAATGCCGTCGTTGAGCTTGCGGATAAATCTCGATCCAGACGGGCGCATCGGACCGGGCAAGATAGAGCTCCTGGAGCAGATCGCCGCCTTCGGCTCGATCTCGGCTGCCGCACGCGGCATGGAAATGTCCTACAAGCACGCTTGGGACCTGGTGGAGGACATGAACCGGGTGTTCGGCAAGCCACTGGTGGCGGCACAGACCGGTGGCCGCAAGGGCGGCGGCGCGCAACTGACGGGCGCGGGGCTCGCCGTGGTCAGCCGCTTCCGCGCCATCGAGCGTGCGGCTTCTGCCGCTGCAGCCACACATATGGAGGCGTTACAGGCGGAGATCGATGCTGGCTGAGTGGAGGGCAGTAGGCAGTAGGCAGTAGGCAGTAGGGACTAGTCCTGTTCACTAGGCTTGCGAAGCAGATAAGTGTCCATGATCCAGCCCTTTTTCCGGCGGGCTTCTTCGCGGGTTCTCTCAATCTCGGCGCCGACGTCACCGAGTCGGCCAGAGATGAGAATCTCGTCCGGCGTGCCGAGATAGGCGCCCCAATGGATGACGACATCCTTGTCTTCCAAGGTGTTGAAGGCGCATTTGCCGTCGAGCAGGACGATTGTGCTGCCGGCATTGTCGGCCAGGCCTTTCTCGGTCAGGCGCCGGCCGGTGGTAATGTGGATGGAATCGCCGATCCGGTTCAACGCCATCTGGTGGCTGGCGGCAAGCGCCTGAATGGCGGTGATGCCAGGTATTACTTCCAGCTCGAACGCCACGTTACCTCGCAAGCGCACCCGCTCGAGGATGCGCAAGGCGCTGTCATAGAGCGAGGGATCGCCCCAGATCAGGAAGGCGCCACAGCCATCCCCGGCAATCTCGTCGCGGATCAGGTCCTCGTAGATCGAGGCGATGGCTTCATGCCAGTCATCGACCGTCGAGCGATAGGAGGGGGCCGGCCCGTCTTCTACTGGCCCATCTTCTATTGGCAGGTCGCGCACCGGCACGTCGAATTCGACGCGGCGTGACTTCGGGTTGGTGACGAAGCGGTCACAGATCTGGCGGCGCAAGTCGGCGAGATCGTTCTTTTTCGCCCCCTTGTCGGGAATGAACAGCACGTCCGCCTGGTTCAGGCCTGATATGGCCTGCACGGTCATGTGGTCGGGATTGCCGGCGCCGATGCCGATGACGAGAAGCTTGCGCATGGAGCGAACTCCTGCCCGATCGGAACCTGTTAGTCCAGACCAATTGGGCTTACCCGCGGATACGGAAGGGCTTTGAAACGCCACGGTGAAACGGCTAGGGTCTGTGAGCATTCCAGCCGAGGAGGTTTTCATGTTGCGATATGTTCTGACCGCCGCGCTGGCCCTGCTGGCTGCGCCCGCATTCGCCAATGATTCAGTTGCCGAGCTTGGCACTGGCGGCCTGATCCTGTCGCGCAGCGATGCCGTGGCGATGCAAAGCGAGGATCTTTTTATCTCGCCGGAAAAGGTCACGGTCGACTACGTCTTCCACAACAACACCGATCGGGATGTCGACGCGATCGTTGCCTTCCCGATGCCCGACATCGAAGGCGACCCCGAAGAGAGGCCGGCACTGCCCAACGATCAGAGCGACAATTTCCTCGGCTTTGAGGTGACGATCGATGGCGCGCCGGCAAAGCCGCAGCTCGAGCAGAAGGTGTTCGCGCTCGGGATCGACATCAGCGCCGATCTGAAGGCGCAGAACGTGCCGTTCTTTCCTTTCGGCGACGCGGCGAAGGCGGCGCTGGCCAAGCTGCCTCAAGCGGTTACCGATGACTGGGTCAACCGCGGCATCATCATCGAGGACACCCGCGGCGACGGTACGGAGGCGAAGAAGGTCTATACGCCGTTCTGGCAATTGCGTTCGACCTATTGGTGGCGCTCAACCTTTCCGGCCAACAAGGACGTCCACGTTTCCCACCGTTACAAGCCGAGCGTCGGCGGCACCTCTTCGGTCAGCTTTTTCTACGACGGCAAGTTCCAGGGGCAGTACGCGACCTACAAGACGCGCTACTGCATGGACGACACGTTCGAGAACGCTGTGCGCAAGGCGGCCAAGGACGACGCCGACGGCTATTCAAAGTATTATGAAAATCGGATCGCCTATATCCTGACCACGGGCGGCAACTGGGCAGCGGGCTCGATCGGCAAGTTCAAACTGACGGTCGACAAGGGCAATCCGAGGGCCCTGGTCTCGTTCTGCGGCGACAATGTCAAAAAGGTCGGGCCGACGACATTCGAGATGACGGCGGATGATTTCGATCCAGAGCACGACATCGACATCCTTCTGCTCGAACCGTCGGATCGCAATGATGGGAACGCCAATTGATGCATGTCGCAATATACGTTGCCATTGCCGAGAACGGCGTGATCGGGCGAGACGGCGGGTTGCCCTGGCGGCTTTCCACCGATCTCAAGCGTTTCAAGGCCGATACGATGGGCAAACCCATCATCATGGGCCGCAAGACCTATGAAGGCATCGGCCGGCCGCTGCCCGGCAGGCTGAACATCGTGGTCACCCGCGACAAGGCCTGGCGCGCCGACGGCATCGAGGTCGCGCATTCGCTCGAAGCCGCGATCCAGCTGGCAACGGTGCGCGGCCGCTGCATGGCCGGGGTGGATGAGGTCTGCGTTATCGGCGGCGGCGAAATCTATAGCCAGGCGCTGCTGCTGGCCGACCGGCTGCATGTCACCCATATACTGGCAACGGTAGACGGCGACGCGCATTTCCCGCCGATCGATCCGGATTCCTGGCGCGTCGTCAGCTCCCAGGACGTTCCGGCCGGGGAAAAGGACAGTCACGCGACGCGCTATTCGGTTTACGAGCGCCGGCGTGCGAGACATTGAATGACAAAAAGGGCATCGAAGGAAGACAAAGGGTCGCGACCGGACCAAATCGGACGAACTGGCAGCGCATCGCGTTGAAAGCGCCTCGCGGCGTCCCTATAGAAGAACATACTGGATTTTGCGCCGAAATGCCGGCGCTTGAGGGAATTCCAAGCGAAAGGACATTTATGCCCTGGAACGATAAAAGTGGCGGTGGCGGCGGCCCATGGGGCGGCGGCGGCAATCAAGGACCCTGGGGGCAGGGACCAAAGGGACCGAGCGGCCCGCAGGGCTCGCCTCCCGATCTTGAAGACATCATCCGCCGCGGCCAGGACCGGCTGCGGCGCGCCCTGCCAGGTGGCGGCGGCGCAAGCCCGGCTATCTTCGCACTGATCGCGGCGGCACTTGTGGTGCTGTGGGCCTTCAAAGCGGTTTACACCGTGCAGCCCGACGAGGTCGCGGTCGAACTGCGCTTCGGTAAGCCGAAGGCCGAGCTGTCGCAGCCGGGCCTGCATTTCCATTGGTGGCCGCTCGAAACGGTCGAGACGGCCAAGATTTCCGAGCAACTCGTCGATATCGGCGGCGGTGGCGCGACGAGTGGCAACACCTCCGGGCTGATGCTCACCGGCGACCAGAACATCGTCAACGTGCAGTTCTCGGTGGCCTATCAGGTCTCCGACCCGAGGTCGTACCTGTTCGACGTGTCCGACCCCGACGGCATGCTGCGGCAGGTCGCCGAAAGCGCCATGCGCGAAGCCGTCGGCCGCCGGCCGGCGCAGGACATCTTCCGCGACGACCGCCAGGGCATCGCCGCCTCGGTGCGTGAAATCATCCAGACAACGCTGGACGGCTACAAGGCCGGTCTCAACGTCAATGCCGTCTCGATCGAGGATGCGGCACCGCCACGCGAAGTCGCCGATGCGTTCGACGAGGTGCAGCGCGCCGAACAGGACGAAGACAAGTTTGTCGAGCAGGCCAACCAATACTCCAACCAGAAGCTCGGCCAGGCGCGCGGCGAAGCCGCACAGGTCCGCGAAGACGCGGCCGCCTACAAGAACCGGGTCGTGCAGGAAGCTGAAGGTGAGGCACAGCGCTTCATCTCGGTCTATGACGAATATGCCAAGGCGCCCGACGTGACGCGCAAGCGCCTCTACCTGGAAACCATGGAGAGGGTTCTGAAGGATTCTAGCAAGGTGATCGTCGAGCAGGGCAACGGCCAAGGTGTCGTTCCCTATCTGCCACTGCCGGCATTGCAGCCGAAGGCGCAGGCACCGGCCACGCCTGGTGGCATTACGGGAGGTAACCAATGATGGCCAACCGTCTTCCCGTCATCGTCATCGCAGCGGCCGTCATCCTGTTCCTGCTCTATTCGTCGGTCTTCGTGGTCAATGCGCGCCAGCAGGCGCTTGTGCTCAGGTTCGGCGAGATCGTCGACGTCAAAAGCGAGCCCGGCATCTACTTCAAGGCGCCGTTCTCGTTCTTCGACGCCGATACGGTGCAACTGATCGAGAACCGGGTGCTGCGCTTTGATCTCGACAACATCCGTGTCCAGGTGTCGGGCGGCAAGTTCTATGAGGTCGACGCCTTCATCGCCTACCGCATCTCGGATCCGCGCGTCTTCCGCTCCGCCGTATCCGGTCAGATCGAACTGGCCGAAGCGCGACTGAGGACACGTCTCGACGCTGCCTTGCGCCGCGTCTACGGTCTGCGCGATTTCGAGGCCGCGCTCTCCGAACAGCGTGCCGTGATGATGCGCGAAGTCCGCGATCAGCTTAGGCCAGACGCCACGTCGCTCGGCCTGCAGATAGAGGATGTCCGCATTCGTCGCACCGATCTCACCGCCGAGGTTTCGCAACAAACCTACGACCGCATGAAGGCGGAACGTCTGGCTGAGGCTGCGCGGCTGAGGGCGCGGGGCAATGAAGCGGCACAGCGCATCACGGCCCGCGCCGATCGCGAAGTGGTCGAGATCGTTGCCGAAGCTCAGAAAGAGTCGGAGATACTGCGCGGCGAGGGCGAAGCCCAGCGCAGTGCCACCTTCGCGGGAGCGTATCAGCGCGATCCGGCGTTCTTCGACTTCTACCGGTCGATGAACGCATATGGAGCGGCGCTGGACAACACCGGGACGACGATGGTGCTGTCGCCGAGTTCGGAGTTCTTCCGCTTCTTCCGCGATCCAGAAGGCAAGGAGGCGCCGGCGAAACCGGGGTCGGCTGCGCCAACCCCGCCGGCGACGGCACCTGCCGCACCGGCGGTACAGCCCAGCACCGGCCAGTAGCGGCCGGTGCAGGATTTTCTCGCCGCCATCGGCCTCGTCCTTGTCATAGAGGGTCTGGTCTATGGCGGCTTTCCCGGCCTTGCCAGGAGGCTTGCAACCGAAGTGCTGTCGCTGCCCGAGAATGCGTTGCGGATTGCCGGGCTGGCTGCGATCGCCATCGGCGTCGGGATCGTCTGGCTGGTGCGAGGTATATGAGGCCGGTGAGCTTCGGTTTTCGGGATACTGGTTTCGATCCGCGATACGAGCCTCGGTCCCGGGGATAACGGATGATTTATCCTCTGCCGATAGTCATAGCCGCAAACGTGCCGTATTTTTTGCCAACATGGCGCGACGCGGCGTTTTCGTCGAAGCGCTTTTCTTTTCAGGAATACCGGGAGGCTTCTCGATGACATCCAACATAATTTTGCGCGCGGCACGGCGGACGTTCATCGCGGGCGCTGCGGCACTTCTTGTCAGCGCCGTCGCTGTCCCGTCCTTCGTGACACCGACATTTGCCGCTGACGGACCTGCTTCGGTCGCCGATCTGGCGCAAGGCCTGCTCGGCGCGGTGGTCAACATCTCGACCTCGCAGACGGTGAAGGGTACCGAAGGTCCGGGTGCCGTGCCGATGCCGCAGCTGCCAGAGGGTTCGCCCTTCCAGGACTTCTTCGACGATTTCTTCAAGAACCGCGGCGGCGACAAGGACAATAGCGGGCAGAAAGTGCAGTCGCTGGGCTCCGGGTTCGTCGTCGATGCCGAGCAAGGCATCGTCGTCACCAACAACCACGTGATCGCCGACGCCGACGACATCGAAGTCAATTTCTCCGACGGCATTACCTTGAAGGCAACGCTGGTCGGCACCGACACCAAGACAGATGTCGCGGTGCTGAAGGTCGATCCGAAAGGACACAAGCTGACGGCGGTGAAGTTTGGCGATTCCACCAAGATGCGTGTCGGCGACTGGGTGATGGCGATCGGCAATCCGTTCGGCCTCGGCGGCACTGTGACGGTCGGTATCGTCTCGGCCCGCAACCGCGATATCAATTCCGGCCCCTATGACGACTTCATCCAGACCGATGCCGCGATCAATCGCGGCAATTCCGGCGGCCCGCTGTTCAACAGCGCCGGCGAGGTCATAGGCATCAACACCGCCATCATTTCGCCGTCCGGCGGCTCGATCGGCATCGGCTTCTCCATTCCCTCGCAGCTCGCCTCGGGCGTGGTCGACCAGTTGCGCCAGTTCGGCGAGACGCGGCGCGGTTGGCTCGGCGTGCGTATCCAGCCGGTGACCGAAGACATCGCCGAGAGCCTCGGCATGGTGACTGCCAAGGGCGCGCTGGTTGCCGGCGTCATCAAGGGTGGTCCGGTCGACAATGGCACAGTTCAGGCCGGCGACGTCATCCTGAAATTCGACGGCAAGGACATTCATGAAATGCGCGATCTGCCGCGCGTCGTCGCCGAAAGCCCGGTCGGCAAGGCGGTCGACGTGCTGATTGTGCGCAAGGGCGTCGAGCAGACCGTGAAAGTGACGCTCGGGCGGCTCGAGGACGGCGAAAAGCTCGCCAGCGGCGAACAGGGTGGCAACACCGATCAGGACAAGAGTGAAAAGGCCCCGGCCGTTTCCACGGCCTCGGTGCTCGGGATGACGGTCGGCGAACTGAACGACGAGACGCGCAAGAAGTTCAGCATTGCGGGCGATGTTTCCGGCGTCGTCATCACCGACGTCACCAAGGACTCTGCTGCCGCCGAACGCGGTATCCAGCCGGGCGAAGTGATTACCGAGATCGCACAGGAATCGGTCGCCACGCCCAAGGATGTTATGGACCGGATCGGCGCCTTGAAGGAACAGGGACGCAAGAATGCGCTCTTGATGCTGGCGTCGAAGACCGGCGAGCTCAGGTTCGTCACGATCCGGATGGACTGAAGTCCGGAAGGATCCGGCAGAATTCTCATCTAGAATGGAAGGGCGGCTAGCGGGCCGCCCTTTTTCTTCTTTGCTCCCAAGCGGCGCGGGAGAGCCGGTAGAACACATGTCGCTTGAGCGCGGGCTGGCTGGCGGGAATGCCGGGGTGGTCGAAGTCGGCGGACGGGTCGGCAGTCATGCCGAGGCGCTCCATGACGGCTGTGGAGCGGCGGTTGTTCCCGACGGCAAAGGAGACGATCTCGCCAAGGCCGAGCGTTTCGAAGCCGTAGTCCAGCCAGGCTTCCGAGGCCTCAGTGACATAGCCCTTGCCCCAGAATTCAGGCGCCAGCCGCCAGCCGATCTCGATGGTACCCGCTGGCAGGAACGGCATATGGTCGGTTCCGGTGATGCCGACAAAGCCGATGCACTCACCGGTGGTGATGATCTCGGCGGCGGCAAAGCCATAGCCGTCGCGGTCGATCACGCCTCGCCACTCGTCCATCTTGGCATCCGTGGCGGCGCGGTCGTGGCGGAACGGAAAGAATTCCATCACCTGTTCGTCGGAGTTGATCCGGTGGAACAGTTCACGGTCGCGATCCTCCCAGTTGCGCAGGATCAGACGCTCGGTACGCATTGGTTTCATTGCACAAACTCTTCCTGCCTGTAGCCTTGCAAATAGAGCAATGCGGTCAGATCGCCATGGTCGATGCGAACCTTTGCCTGTGCCGCCACCGTCGGCTTGGCATGAAGCGCAACACCGGTGCCGGCCAGGCGGATCATGTCGAGATCATTGGCGCCGTCGCCGACGGCGATGACGTCAAAGGGCGTCAGACCAAGGCGCGCTGAAATTTCGATCAGCGCTTCGGCCTTGGCGGCGCGGCCGAGGATCGGTTCACCGACCAGCCCGGTGAAGCGGCCATCCTGTTCGAGCAGGCGGTTGGCGCGGTTCTCGTGGAAGCCAAGCATGGCCGCGATTCGCGTCGTGAAGACCTCGAAGCCGCCGGACACGAGTGCCGTCCAGGCGCCGTTGGCGCGCATGGTCTGAACCAGCGCGCGGCCGCCTGAGGCCAGCGTCAGACGATTGGCGACGATGCGGTCGACCACGGCGGCGTCGAGGGCTTTCAGCAGTGCCACTCGCTCGCGCAGAGCCGGTTCGAAAGCGATCTCGCCGTTCATCGATCGCGCGGTGATGGTGGCGACACGGTCCTTGACGCCGATCTCGTCGGCCAGCTCGTCGATGCATTCCTGGTCGATCATGGTTGAGTCCATGTCGGCCATGAGGATCTTTTTGCGGCGGGTCTCGGCCCGCTGGACGATTACGTCGACCGCCTCGGTGGCGAGTGCCGTGCGCAAGGCGGCACTCGTGTCGGCGGCGTCAGCAATCTCAGGCAGCACAAGATCGCAGGCAATTCCTTCGGCAAGCCAGACAACAGCGCTTGCGCCGACTGACCGTGACGCCATATTCGCAAGCGACAGCGACAAGGCGCGGTCAGCGGGATGGGAAACAAGCGTGGCGATGAGCGGCATGGAACATTCCGGCGAACATGCGGACGAGGGCCGCGTGAAGAACGCGATCCTGATAGCCGGGCCGACCGCCAGCGGCAAGTCGGCGCTGGCGCTCGATCTGGCCGAGCGCAAGGACGGCGTGATCGTCAATGCCGATTCCATGCAAGGCTATTCGGTGCTCGATGTGCTGACCGCTCGGCCAGAGGCGGCCGACCTCGCCCGCGCGCCGCATTTTCTCTACGGCCATGTCCACCCGGCCACAGCCTATTCCACCGGCGCATGGCTGCGCGACGTGATGAAGCTGATCGACGACGGTGCGCTTTCCGAACGGCCCGCAATTTTTGTCGGCGGTACCGGGCTCTACTTCCGCGCGTTGGCCGAGGGCATTTCGGAAATGCCCGATATTCCGCAGCGGATTCGGGACCGCTGGCGCTACGAACTTAAGGAGCAGGGCGCCGTCAAGCTGCACAGCCTGCTGCTGCGCGAGGATTCGGCGGCCGCCATGATGCTCAAGCCAACCGATAGCCAGCGCATCGTGCGGGCATTGGAGGTGCTCGACGCGTCGGGCCGTTCGATCCGGGAATGGCAGGCAGAACGCGGCCGGCCACTCATAGACAGGGAGACCGCGCATTTCTTCGTGATCGAGCCGGACCGGGCGGCGCTGGTCGACCGCATCGAAAAACGCTTCGACCAGATGTTGGACAAGGGCGCGCTGGACGAGGTCAAACGGCTATCGGCGCTTGGCCTCGATCCCCAGTTGCCGGCAATGAAGGCGATTGGCGTTCGTGAACTGCTGGCCGCGATGGCCGGAGAGATTGGCTTTCCCGAGGCGATCGAACGCGCCAAGATCGCCACCAGGCAATATTCCAAGCGGCAAACGACCTGGTTCAGGCATCAACTGGGGCCGGAATGGCTGAGATTGCGCCCCGGTGATGATCTGGAAACCACGATCTGATTGGCTGTTTCAATTGCAACCTAAAAAGTTTATCTGCAAGGAAAGGTTCTCGTTGCGGTTGTCCAAATTAACCCTCCGTAAGCCCTCCCATGCCATAAGGTCAGTGGGGTACTTTCCAGCGGGGAGCAGATGCGTTTCCACAAGGCGGAATCAGCATTTTTCGTCTTTATCTTCGTGATCCTGGCCGCCGGCCTGGTGACGCTGCATGCCTATGGCCTTCTGCAATCCTTCGCCACCGAGTTGCATACGGCTTCGGGTCTGGACAAGGTCATTTATCTCAACAAGCTTTTGTTCGCGACCGGAGTGCTTTTGGCCACCGCGCTGTTCTTCGGCATTTTCTTCATCTACCCGCTGATCCGAAAACAGGCGACAGAAGAAGGCAAGCTACGTGCCATGACGGTCTCGCTCAGCGCGCGCTCGGAAACTTTCGAGCATGCGGCGCTGACCGACGGCCTGACCGGCATGCAGAACCGGCGTTATTTCGATGACGCGCTGAAGGAGTATCTCGAGGAGTTCCGGCGCATCGAAAAACCAGTCGGGCTGATGATCCTGGATCTCGATCATTTCAAGCAGGTCAACGATACTCACGGCCATGATGTCGGCGACGAGGTGCTCAAGGCCGTCGCGAACTGTCTCAAGGATATGACACGCTACCACGACGTGGTGGCGCGTTTGGGTGGCGAGGAGTTCGCCGTGGTCACGCCCAACATGGACGCCGACCTTCTGGGCAAGTTTGCCGAGCGGATCCGCAAGGCGATCGCCAACATGTCGGTGCTGTCGGGCAATGTCCGCCTCAAGATCACCACCAGCGTCGGGCTTGCCGTCTGGGACCGCAACGAATCGGCGGAGGAGTTCTATCGCCGGGCAGACCGCCAGCTCTATGAGGCGAAGAGGCAAGGCCGCAACCGCGTCTGCGCCTAAAATCCCGAAGAAGAATTCATGAGGCCGGTCGCCTGGCGCGGCCTTCTCGACTTCCGGTGCTCACGGACTAAATGTCCGTTCCGCTCCGGCTTCTCAAAAGCCACATCATGCAACTCGGCCTGATGAATTCTCTTTCGGGATTTACCCAGACATGCCAACGAAGCTGAGCCCTGGAACCTTGGCGCCGTTCTCACTCAACCGGCAGAACAGCAGAGCCCGCAGGCTCAATCGTTTTGCGGGCGCAGGCCGAAGGTCGCGGGCTTGAGACCGTAGCGCATGTCGAAATCATCGTCCGATGGCGCGCGAGTGGTGGGTGGCTTGCGGTAGTCGGGATCGCCAGCCTGGCGGCCTGAATCGACGACTTCCGCGAAGGCCATCGCCTGCTGCGTTGGTTTCGGCACGTTGCGCAGTCGTTCGACGATTGCCACCAGATCGACATCGTCGCCTGACTTCGCAGAGGCGGCCTGTTCGCGCTTGGCCGTGCCCGGGAGCAGCTCGCTCGGCAGTTTTTCGAACTTCAGCCGCATGGTCGACGCCACGCCTTCGCCGAAGGCGATGGCTTCGCGCTGGCCCATGGAGGACAAGAAGGCAAGCGTCGAGGCGGAAGAGTCGGCAATCGCCGAACGGATGATCGCCTGGTCCTGCTCATTGGCAAGCCGCATGGCGAAGAAGGTCGAGCATTGCGACAGGATGGTCGGGTCGAGCTCGCCCGGGCGCTGGGTGACGACGCCAAGATAGCAGCCATATTTGCGGCCTTCCTTGGCGATGCGCGACAGCGCGTGCCTGGTCGGCGCAAAGCCGAGGCGCGGATCGGCCGGCATGTAGCGGTGCGCTTCTTCGCACAAAAACAGAAGCTGCAGCTTGCCTTCGCTCCACAAAGCGAGATCGAAGGCCAGGCGCGCCAGAACCGAGCAGACGGAATTGACCACTTCGGACGGCATGCCGGCCATCTCGAAGCAGGTCACCGGGCGGCCATGATGCGGCACGCGGAAGATGTTGCCGATCGTTTCGTGGATGGTGTCCTCGATCAGGCGCGAGTTGAACATGAAGCGGTAGCGTGGGTCGGCCGCCGCCGATTCGATGCGCGTCTTCAGCGATCTGAGCGTCGGGCGATCGGCCTTGCTTTCGAGCATGCCCATCCGCTCGTCGATCTGCTTGAGGAGGTCGGCGATCCGGTAAGGCACCGGCGTATCGGCGGTCAGCGCATCGTTGCCGCGCCGCAGATAGGCGCCGGAATTCGGATTGCGGTAGAGGTTCTTGGCGGCCGGGATGAGGTCGCGCAAGGCATCGATTTCTTCCGGCTCCGTCTCGCGGCCACGGAACAGCACCTCGGCGAATTCCTCCAGCGTGAACATCCAGAACGGAAGATCCAAGGTTTTGGAATCGACCCTGACACAGTATTCGGGCAGCGACGCCGCGAACTCATTGTGCGGGTCGAGGATCAGGATGCGCAGGTCGGGTCGCGCCGCGATCGATTTGCGCAGCAGCAGCGAGACGGCGGTGGACTTGCCGACACCGGTGGTGCCGACAATGGCGAAGTGACGCGCCAGCGTATCGTCGATGGCGATGTTGGCGGCAATCGTTTCGTCCTGTGCCAGCGTACCGATGGTGATCGAATGACGCCCGGCGAGGTCATAGACAGCCTGCAGGTCACGGGTGCGGATGCGGTGCGCGACGGCGCCGATATGTGGGTAGGTGGTAATGCCACGGTCGAAGACCGGCTTGCCGCCGGGCTCTGTTGCATCACGCACTTCGCCGATCAGCTCGATGCTGACCTCGATGGCGTTCTGGCCCTCATTGCTCCAGGCGCGATCCGACTTGCCGATCCCGTAGACCAGGCCGACGGTTCGCGTGGGCCCGAGATTGATGGAAATCATCTTGCCGACCGTCCACAGGCCGGTCACCGCGCCGTCGACATCGTCCGCATAGGCGCTGATGGTGGCGCGTGCGCCGTCGCATTGCACGACATTGCCCAGGATGCGCCTGTCGCTCTGCTCGGCGTCGCGGCGCTCCTGCGATGTCGGTTCTCCAACGGAGGCTTCGCTTTCGACATACATGGACAGGCCAATCCCATTTCCCCTGGAGCATCGACCCTAGAGGAATCGGGTTAAGGCCCGATGAGGTCGGATGGTGTAGAGAGGATTAAGGGCCGCATGAAAATTGTCGCGAGGCACCTCTTTTGCGACGCCAATGTTTCGCTATAGTAGACGTATGGATGATATAGCGAACGACATTTCCTCGACGATCGGCCGAAGGATACACGCCGAAAGGATCATGCGGGACTGGTCCCTGGCCGAGCTTGCGGAGCGTTCCGGCGTCTCGAAAGCGATGCTGAGCACGATCGAGCGCGGCAAGACCAGTCCGACGGCGGCCCTTCTGGTGCGCGTCGCGGCGGCCTTCGGCCTGACTCTGTCGACCTTGATCGCGCGCGCGGAATTGCAAGGCGGCGGGCTGCTGCGCGAGGCCGACCAACCGGTGTGGCGCGACCCCGATACCGGCTATGTCAGACGGCACCTGTCGCCGGCTGGCGACATGCCGCTCGAACTCATCAGGGTGCAGCTGCCAGCGGGCACCAAAATCAGCTTTCCGGCCGCTTCCTACGCCTTCATCAAGCAGCAGATATGGCTGATTTCCGGGGTGCTCGAATTCGTCGAAGGCGAGGTGGTGCACAGGCTCGAACCCGGCGATTGCCTGGCGCTCGGGTCGCCGTCTGACTGCACCTTCCATGCCCTGGAGCGCGGTGCCGACTATCTCGTCGCGTTGGTCAGGGCCTGACATCATGGCAAAGAGACCAAAGCGCTCCCATAATGGGGGGCCGCCTCTCGATGAATACAAGGGCCCGCCATGGGGCAAAGGCGACCCTTACATCTTCCTTGCCTTGCAAGCCGCCCATGCCAAGGCATGGAAGGCGCCGAGCCGCGAGGTCATGCTGCTGCGCATGGACAAGGCCGAGCGGCTGGGCCTGACCTATGAGGAGTACACGCTCGAAATTCTCGAGCGTGGGCGGCATCTCGGGCACGAAGACGCCGAACGCATCAGCGCCATCAAGGCGGCGCGAAAGCTACGCCGCGTGCGCCACCTGGACTGACGGCAATGTGCCACGTCTATCGCAAACCACAGGACCTCATAAGCATGAACTCCATCGAGATCGGAACCCTGACCCCGACTGCCGAGACGCAAGACAAGCTGGCCGAATTGCTGGTCGCGACGGTGGCGGCCGGCGGATCGGTAAGCTTCATGCATCCGCTGGCGCCGCAGGCAGCCAGGGCATTCTGGGAGAAATCGCTAGCCGCGGCGGAAAGAGGGGAAAGAGCCGTGCTTGGCGCCTGGGACGGCGAGGTCCTGGTCGGCACAGTAACCTTGCTGCTCGACTGCCCGCCCAACCAGCCGCACCGGGCCGAGATCGCCAAGCTGATGACGCGGGTCGATCGTCGGGGCAGGGGTGTGGGGATGCGCCTGATGCGGGCCGCCGAGAGCCTTGCCGTCGAGAAGGGGCGGACGCTTCTCGTTCTCGATACGGCCGCTGACGAGGGCGCTTCAGGGCTCTACGAAAAGCTCGGCTTCACGCTGACCGGCGAGATACCGGACTATGCCCTGAAGCCGCATGGCGGGCTGACGGGCACGCTCATCTACTGGAAGCACATCGGGCCAATCTCGTAAGGTCATCCAATCGGGGAAGGAGGCAGGTGCAAGCCATGCCCCCTTCATGATGCTCAACTGGAATGGCGGTCGATTAGCCTTTGTGGTGGACCTGCTGCAGGCCGTAGACCGGCGTCGCGATGCCTTCGTGACGCGCCTTCAACTGCAGCGACAGGAACTGCGAATAGTGGCGTGACTGGTGCAAATTGCCGCCATGGAACCACAGCGCTTCCTGTTGCGTCGGCTTCCACATGTTACGCAACTCGCCTTCCCACGGGCCGGGATCCTTGGTGGTGTTCGAGCCGAGGCCCCAGCATTTGCCAACCTTGTCGGCGACGTCCCTGGAGATCAGATCGGCGGCCCAGCCGTTCATCGAGCCGTAGCCGGTGGCATAGACGATGAGGTCCGCGGGCAGTTCCGACCCGTCGCTGAGCAGAACCGAATGCTGCTTGATCTCCTCGACGTCGACGCCGCTCTTCAGCTTGATCGAACCATCGATGATCAGCTGCGAGGCGCCGACATCGATATAGTAACCAGAGCCGCGCCTCAGATACTTCATGAACAGGCCGGATTCATCGTCGCCCCAATCGAGCATGAAACCGGCCTTCTCCAAGCCCTTGTAGAATGCCGCGTCGCGTTTCTTCATCTCGGCATAGGCCGGGATCTGGAACTCGTGCAGGATCTTGTAGGGCAGCGAAGCAAAGATCAGGTCGGCCTTGGCCGTGGTGATGCCGTTCTGTAGCGCCTGCTCCGAATAGAGCGAACCCAGCCCGATTTCCATCAACGTGTCGGATCTGGAGATGTGGGTGGTCGAGCGCTGCACCATGGTGACGTCGGCACCGGCTTCCCAAAGTGCCGCGGCGATGTCATGGGCGGAATTGTTGGATCCGATGACAACGGCCTTTTTGCCGGCATAGGCGTCGGGACCCGGATGCTTCGAGGAGTGGTGCTGGTCGCCCTTGAAGGTCTCCATGCCCTTGAATTTCGGCAGATTGGCCTTGCCGGACTGTCCGGTCGCCAGCACCAGCTGCTTGGGCCTCAGCGTGATGTCCTTGCCGTCGCGGTGGACGACGACGGTCCACTCCTTTTTCTTCTCGTCATAGGACGCGCTCTTGGCCTCGGTCGAGGACCAGTAGTTCAGCTCCATCACCTTGGTGTACATTTCCAGCCAGTCGCCGATCTTGTCCTTGGGCGAGAAGACCGGCCAGTTCTTGGGGAAGTCGATATAGGGCAGATGGTCGTACCAGACCGGGTCATGCAGGCAGAGCGACTTGTAGCGCTTGCGCCAGCTGTCGCCGGCGCGCTCGTTCTTCTCGATGATGATCGTCGGCACGCCCAGTTGCCGCAGCCGCGCGCCGAGCGCGATGCCGCCCTGGCCGCCGCCGATGATGACCGTATAGGGCTGCGTCTTGAAGCCGAGTTCGGCGGCCTCCTTTTCGCGCTCTTCCTTCCAAGTCGGACGGTTCTTGCCCGAGCCATGTTTGGCGCCCATCGGCCGCGCGAAGCCCGCCGGCTCCTCGTGGCCCTTCAGCTCGACCATCGTGGTCAGCAGCGTCCAGATCTTGCCGTTCTTCAGCCTGATATGACCGAAACCGCGTGCAACTTCCGTCTCGAAGCTGATCCAGCCCTCGATCAGCCCGCCGCTCTCGGTCGCATCCTCGCCGTTGGCGATGGCAAAGTGTGACGGCTTGGTTTTCGACAGCTGGCTTTTCAGCATGTCGCGGACCTGGTCGCGGCCTTCCATGGTCTTGATGTTCCAGGTGAAGGTGACGAGGTCGCGCCAATAGCAATCCTCCTGAAAGCAATCGATCGCTTTCTCGATGTCATTGGCGGCCAGGGCGGCGCCGAATTGATCGAGCAGGTCGGACAGTTTCTTGTTTGGGGCCTTATCGAGCATCAGGGTTCCTCCCGTGAAATCCAGATCGTCATGATGGCTCAGCCCGACGTGCCGGCCGAACGATCAAGTATCGGCAAAGATGGTGGCCCTCGTCACGCCCCACCATAGTTTTCAGCGGTTTCAATGGCTTACCCGGAAATTGAGATCACCAAGCGGTTTTGGAACACCCAGCTGTTGGGAACGGACGCTCCGATTCCGAACGCCGGGACAATGCCGCGCCGGTCGCGCAAAATTGATGGTCATATGCCGCAATGCGGTCACCGGGGCTGACGACAACCGACCGGTGAGAAGCCGGGAAGCGGTGGCGGGCAACAGGGCGGTTCCCGGGGATTTTCTGGATGCGGAACTCTGGAGCCCGTTATGCAAGCATTTTCAGTTCATTCTATCGGCCGGCGCGGACGCGTCGCTGCCATGGCTCTGGTCATGGCCATGAGCGCGACCTTGACCAGCCCGCTGGTACTGCCCGGAACTCAGGCGCACGCGGCGGAAATTTCCGTTACCATCCGCGAAAGGCTTTCAAACTATGGCGGATGGCGAACCTCCGCGCGCTTCGGCGATGTCTGGGTTCCGACAGTCCGTACCGAATGGCGGCCCTACACCGAAGGTCACTGGGTCTGGACCGACGACGGCTGGTACTGGCAATCCACCGAGCCGTTCGGCGATGTCGTCTATCACTACGGCCGTTGGGCTTATGATCCCGATTTCGGCTGGGTGTGGATAGCCGGCGATCAATGGGCCCCAGCCTGGGTGGTCTGGCGCCAGGGCGGCAACGATGTCGGCTGGGCGCCGGCGCCGCCCGATGTCGACGTCGCCTTCGACGATGCCTGGTGGTGTTTCGTGCCGGTGGCGGCGATCGGCGCGGTCGATCTGGTCAGGGTGGTGCGGCCGGTTCAGGAAAACGTCGTCATCGTACGCAACACGACGATCATCAATCAGACTGTCGTGGTCAACAACGCGCCGCGTGTGCGGCTCGGCAATCAGGTCGTTGCGATCAATGCCGGGCCCAGGCTGCAGCAATTGCCGAAGCCCGTCATCGAATCGATCAGGGCGGCAAAAGTGGTTCCGCCCCGCAAAGGGGTGTTTGCCAGTGCAAGGCTCGATGCTTCCAAGGGCGCGGAGATCAAGAGGCTGGCAGGCAATGGAACGCCCGTCACCACGGCACCCAATGGAAACGGGCAAACTGTGGTGGGCCATGGCTCCAAGACGTCGATCGGCGATAAGGCCCTTTCTCCGGCCGCGGTGGCAGCGGGCAATCCGGGCGCCACCGTGCGCAAGCGCATGGTCGCCGGCAACGGTGCGAAGGCCGATGCGCTCAAGGCCCATGCCGACAAAACCTCCGGCAATGGGCGCATCGTTGTAAAATCGCGACCCAACCCGGCTTCGTCCAAGTCGGTTTCTAGCCAGCGCCTGACACGCGGGGCCGGGCCGCAAAGGCCGCACCAGCAGGCACTGGCCATGCGCATGTCCCAGCACCATGGTCCGGCCAAGGCGGCGCCTCACCGTCCACCGGCAAAGATGCAGGCCAGGAAGGTGTCCAAATGCGATCCGCGCGTTTCCCGCTGCAAGGCGCCGGGCTGATCACCGCAATCGCGCCGGCACACTGCACGTCCCGGCGCGATTTTTCCCGTTGACAGGCTGCCTTTCCCGCCCTTAGTGTCCGCCACCATGAAAACGGCACTCATTCTCGTAGGAAAGCGCATGGGCAAGGCGGTGTAACCGCCGGGCGAAAACCCCCCATGCGCAGACACAGGCTCCCTCGGGAGCCTTTTTTATTGCCTGAAACACGACTAAACGACCAGCAATCGCCTGACGGCGGACAGTACGGGACAAGACCGATGAGCAACGGAAAGAACGAGCGGCGTGAGATGACAGGCGCCGAAATGGTGGTGCAGGCGCTGAAGGACAATGGCGTCAAGCACGTCTTCGGCTATCCGGGTGGCGCTGTCCTTCCGATCTATGATGAGATCTTTCAGCAGGACGAGGTCGAGCACATCCTGGTGCGCCACGAGCAGGGCGCCGGCCATGCGGCGGAAGGCTACGCGCGCTCGACCGGCAAGGCCGGCGTGATGCTGGTGACTTCCGGTCCCGGCGCTACCAATGCGGTGACGCCGCTGCAGGACGCCTTGATGGATTCGATCCCGCTGGTCTGCCTGACCGGGCAGGTGCCGACCTCGCTGATCGGCTCCGACGCTTTTCAGGAATGCGATACGGTCGGCATCACGCGCCCCTGCACCAAGCACAACTGGCTGGTGAAGGACGTCAACGAACTCGCCGCGACCATCCACGAGGCTTTCCATGTCGCGACCACCGGCCGCCCCGGTCCGGTCGTCGTCGACATCCCAAAGGATGTGCAGTTCGCCAAGGGATTCTACGTCCCGCCGCAGATCGCGCCGCGCACCAGCTACCAGCCGAAGGTCCAGGGCGACCTGGACAAGATCAAGGCGGCGGTCGAGCTGATGGCCGGCGCCAAGAAGCCGATCATCTATAGCGGCGGCGGCGTCATCAATTCCGGCCCGGAAGCAAGCCATCTGCTGCGCGAGCTGGTCGATCTCACCGGTTTTCCGATCACCTCGACGCTGATGGGCCTCGGCGCCTATCCGGCATCGGGCAAGAACTGGATGGGCATGCTGGGCATGCACGGCACCTATGAAGCCAATATGGCCATGCATGATTGCGACGTGATGATCTGCATCGGCGCTCGGTTCGACGACCGTATCACCGGGCGGCTGACCGCGTTTTCGCCGAACTCGAAGAAGATCCATATCGACATCGATCCGTCGTCGATCAACAAGAACGTCCACACCGAGGTGCCGATCATCGGCGATGTCGGCCGGGTGCTGGAGGACATGGTGCGGCTGTGGCGGGCGAGCGCCAAGGCCGACAAGAAGGCGCTCTATCCCTGGTGGGAGCAGATCGCCAAATGGCGCGCGCGCGACTCGCTCGCCTACAAGATGAACAACGACGTGATCATGCCGCAATACGCCATCGAGCGGCTCTACGAACTGACCAAGGGCATGGACACCTACATCACCACCGAGGTCGGCCAGCACCAGATGTGGGCGGCGCAGCACTATCATTTCGAGAAGCCGAACCGCTGGATGACGTCAGGCGGGCTGGGCACGATGGGTTACGGCCTGCCGGCGGCACTCGGCGTGCAGATCGCGCATCCCGACGCGCTGGTCATCGACATCGCCGGCGATGCCTCGGTGCAAATGACGATGCAGGAAATGAGCGCTGCCGTGCAGCACGACGCGCCGATCAAGATCTTCATCTTGAACAACCAGTATATGGGCATGGTGCGGCAGTGGCAGCAGCTGCTGCACGGCAACCGGCTGTCGCATTCCTACACCGAGGCAATGCCGGACTTCGTCAAGCTGGCCGAGGCCTATGGTGGCCACGGCATTCGCTGCGAGAAGCCGGACGAGTTGGACGACGCCATCAAGGAGATGATCTCGGTGAAGAAGCCGGTGCTGTTCGATTGTCGCGTGGCGACGCTCGCCAACTGCTTCCCGATGATCCCATCGGGCAAGGCACACAACGAGATGCTGCTGCCCGACGAGGCGACCGACGAGGCGGTGGCCAACGCCATCGACGCCAAGGGCAGGGAACTGGTGTAGCCAGCAGAGCCGAAGCAGGGCTGTCGCAAGAAAGCCATGCCCAAACAAAGAATTAGCTCAAGAGCTTGAAATCGAGAATCACGTCATGAACGCACAGCTACAACCCACCGGTTCCGCCTATTTCATCGCCAAGGAAACGGAAAAGCCGGAGAACCACACGCTTTCCGTGCTGGTCGACAACGAGCCGGGCGTGCTTGCCCGGGTCATCGGCCTGTTTTCCGGTCGCGGCTACAACATCGAGAGCCTGACCGTTTCCGAGACCGAGCATGAGAAGCACCTGTCGCGCATCACCATCGTGACGCGCGGCACGCCGCATGTGCTGGAGCAGATCAAGCATCAGCTGGAGCGGATCGTGCCGGTGCACCGCGTCGTCGACCTGACCGTGCGCTCGCACGAATCCGGCCAGGAGCGGCCGCTGGAGCGCGAGCTGGCACTGGTCAAGGTTGCCGGCACCGGTGAGGCCCGTGTCGAGGCACTGCGGCTGGCCGACGCCTTCCGCGCCAGCGTCATTGACGCCAACACCGAGCATTTTATCTTCGAGATCACCGGCAAGGGGTCCAAGATCGACCAGTTCATCGCCATCATGAAGCCGCTCGGCCTGGTCGAAATCTGCCGCACCGGCGTGGCGGCGTTGAACCGCGGCCCACAGGCGATGTAAGCCCGCCGCATCGACAGTTTCGGCGGGGGGCCTGGTTCGACCAGGAGCCGGCCGCTGGCCTTTGCGCTGCCCTTACGAAGCGACAATAATGCTGACATATCTGGGAGGATATCATGTCGCTTGACGCATTCCTTGCCCTGCTTGTCTACGCCTTCGTGACCTCGATCACGCCGGGGCCGAACAACCTCATGCTTCTGGCATCGGGAGTGAATTTCGGCCTCGTCAGATCGGTTCCACACATGCTGGGCATCAGCATCGGTTTCCTGGTGCTGCTGGTCGCCGTGGGTCTTGGCCTGGGTGCGGTGCTTACGGCTTTCCCGGCGCTGCACACCGGATTGAAGATCGCCGGCGGTGCCTATCTGCTCTATCTCGCCTGGAAGATCGCCATGTCGCGCTCGCTCAGCGGCAAGGGCGAGACGAAGGCACGGCCGATGCGCTTCGTCGATGCGGCGGCGTTCCAGTGGGTCAATCCTAAGGCATGGGTGATGGCGATCACCGCCATGGCCGTCTACGCCAATCCTGAGCGTCCATTCCTGTCGGTGGTGTTGATCGCCGTGGCCTTCACCGTCGTCAATCTGCCAAGCGTCTCGGTGTGGGCGGGGTTCGGCACCGCGCTGCGCGGTTTCCTGTCGGACCCGGTGCGGCTGAAATGGTTCAACATCGCCATGGGCGTGCTGCTGGCGGCGACGCTCTGGCCGATGCTTAGATAGATCCGTCGGGCGCGGTCCGATCGTCCAAGACGGGATACGGCGCGCGCGGCGTGCCGTCTGAATGGCGACGAGGACCCTGCTTGCACATCCATTGTGCAGTGCACATTAAATCTTCGTAATGCCGTGTTTTGGCCCTTTTCCGACAAAGGCGTGTCCTATGTATTCGGCGAAATCGCGGCAATGAGCCGTGAGTTGCGCTAGTATACGACCACCTGGCTATGGCGTGTCGGACAGAGAGGGCCTTTTGTCGATGCGTGGAAAAGTCATTCTTTCATTGCTTGCGGTCGCCTGTGTCGGCGCGGCCTGGCTCTATCTGTCTCCGGACACGCTGAGCAGAGTTCAGCAACTTACCGGCGCAAAGCAGGTCGCGGCGGCGGACAAACCGGCAACCGACAAGCCGACGGCGGGGGACAAGTCGGCAGGTGGCGGCAGTGGCGCCCGCTCGGCCTCGATCCTCTCGGCCGTCGCCTCCACCGCCGATTTCCCGATCCGGCGCTATGCGATCGGTTTCGTCTCCTCTCCGGCGGTCGTCAGCATCAATGCGCGGGTATCCAGCCAGATCGTCTCGATCGACGTCAAGGACGGGCAGATGGTCAGGGTTGGCGACGTTCTGTTTTCGCTTGATGACCGGGCGCTGAAGGCGCAACTGGCCAAGGATCAGGCAGCGCTCGCCAAGGACCAGGCAATGCTCGCCAGCTCGCAGTCCGATCTGCAGCGCGCCAAGGATCTGGTCGCCAAGCAGGCCGGCACGCAGCAGACCTATGACCAGGCAGTCGCCCCGGGGGAGGCGGCCGCGGGGCCAGTCGCGGGCGCCCACGCGCCGAAGGACGCCGCCCACCGGCCGCCTGTGGGGCGTTTTCACCACTGGCGCGGGCCCCCGGATTGCGGGGGTTGGTCTAGGG
>NZ_JAMYMV010000062.1:0-34726 GCF_040318715.1 Mesorhizobium sp. M1050
GAAACCGTCGGGCCTTTCCTGCGGAAATTTGGTGATTCCTCCAGTAATTTCAGCAGCTTACCGTTTATGGACGGGCACTAGACTAGACCAACTCAATCGCGCCACTTGTCAGCGGCTTCGCGTTTGATGACCGGCTTCCCCCAATCCGTCGCTGCTTCGCAGCGCCACCTTTCCCCCCTCCGGAGGGAAAGGAAGGGAGCCTAGCGTGAGGAGCGTTGGCTAGAATCAGTTCGCGCCCTTCCTCTACCCCGTTGATCGGGGGAGAGGTGGCTCGGCGAAGCCGAGACGGAGTGGGGGTCGACCAACTCGGGCGCGTCTAAGCAAAGATAATCAAACCGCGCCACGCCCGTCGATCGACCATACCCCGGCGCCGGCCATGGCAAGCGCCAGGAAGCCGCCTGAGGTGGCGATGTCCTTCATCAGCATCTGCTGGTGCAGGAAGGCGAGCATCGCGTCGCCGCCACCCTGGCCGTAATGGCCGATGAAACCGGCGGCAATGCAGAAGGCGGCGAGCAGCAGCGCCGCAATCCGGGTCTGGAAGCCGACCAGGATGAGCAATCCGGCGATGAGTTCGAACAGTCCCGTGCCCCAGGCGGCCAGCGTCGGCAGCGGCAGGCCGAGGCCGGCGAAATAGCCTGTCGTGCCGGCAATGTCGCTCAGCACGTGAAAACCGGAGGGCACGAACAGGGCGGCGAGCAGCAGCCGGGAAAGCAGAAGCAGCGCGTTGCGGGGCATGTTCACCTCCGTTGTCGGTCGAGCCGGGCGATTAGGGCCATTCCAAGCCGTGATCATAGCAGGAATCAACCGGCTGAGACGTCTGCACCGACAACGAAAAAGCGGCGCGGAAAAATTCCGCGCCGCTTTTATTGTTGAGCTATCGCCAGGCTTGGCTCAGCCGCGCTTGGCGTCGATGGAGTAGGCACCGGCACCCGAGGAAGCCAGCAGCAGGAAGCCGCCAGTGATGGCGAGGTTCTTGAGAAACTGGATCATCTGCATCTGGTCGGCCCAGCCGGTGTGGGCAACCAAGCCGGTGGCGACGGTGAAGACAGCGAGCACCCAGGCCGCGGCCCGGGTCTGGAAGCCGACGAGGATGGCGAGACCACCGAGAAGCTCGATCAAGCCGACGATGATAGCCGTTACGGTCGGCAAGGGCAGGCCGAGGCTGCCGAAATAGCCGGCCGTGCCGGCGATGGCGGTGAGCTTGCCGAAACCTGAAAGCAGGAAGATGACCGCAAGCAGGACGCGGCCGAGGAGGATGGTGGTCGAGGCATTGGATGCGCTGGAACCGGCGACTGAAGTGTTGGTGGACATAGTGACTCTCTCCGGGAAGGGGTTGATACCGGTGAGATAGAGCACGCGGACTGTTCACCAAAGCCGCCAGACTGGCGACACATTGTTCACAGCGCTTACATTTCCGTGATCGGACGACCTGCGCAAAATTCGCCTCGGGTCAGGGTGCGACAGGGGTAAATTCTCCCCTCGCGAAATGTCCTATCCCGGATGCGTCATGTCCTCCGGCCGCACCAGCCGGTCATATTCGGCTTCACTGACGAGCCCGGTGGCGAGCGCTTCCTCGCGCAGCGTGGTGCCCTTCTTGTGCGCGGTCTTGGCGATCTTTGCCGCATTGTCGTAGCCGATGGTCGGCGCCAGCGCCGTCACCAGCATCAGCGAGCGGTCGAGTGCCGCCTTGATGTTGTCTTCACGCGCCTCGATGCCGACGACGCAATTGTCGGTGAAGGAGACCGAAGCGTCGGAGAGCAGCTGCACCGACTGGAGAAAGTTGTAGGCCATCAGCGGGTTGTAGACATTGAGCTCGAAATGGCCCTGGCTGCCGGCGAAGGTGAGGGCCGCATTGTTTCCGAACACCTGAACGCAGACCTGCGTCAGCGCCTCGCACTGGGTCGGATTGACCTTGCCCGGCATGATCGACGAGCCCGGTTCGTTTTCCGGCAGCGACAGTTCGCCGAGGCCCGAACGCGGGCCGGAACCGAGGAAGCGGATGTCGTTGGCGATCTTGAACAGCGCAGCCGCCGCCGCGTTGATGGCGCCGTGCGAGAACACCATGGAATCATGGGCCGCCAGCGCCTCGAACTTGTTCGGCGCGGTGACGAAGGCGATGCCGGTGATGGCGGCGATGCGATCCGCTACCTTTTCGGCAAAGCCGACGGGCGCGTTGAGGCCGGTGCCGACGGCGGTGCCGCCCTGCGCCAGTTCCTGCAGCCCGGGCAGCGTCAGCTCGATGCGTTTGATCGAAGAGGCGACCTGCGCGGCATAGCCCGAAAATTCCTGGCCAAGCGTGAGGGGGGTGGCATCCTGCGTGTGCGTGCGGCCGATCTTGATGATGTGCGCGAAGGCCTTGCTCTTGGCTTCAAGTGCCTTGTGCAGATGTTTCAGGGCCGGCAGCAAATCGTGCACGATGCGCTCGGCGCAGGCGATGTGCATGGCCGTCGGATAGGTGTCGTTCGACGACTGGCTCATATTGACGTGGTCGTTGGGATGCACCGGCTTCTTCGAGCCCATGACGCCGCCCAGCATCTCGATCGCCCGGTTGGAGATCACCTCATTGGCGTTCATGTTGGACTGCGTGCCCGAGCCGGTCTGCCAGACCACCAGCGGAAAATGGTCGTTGAGCTTGCCGTCTATGACCTCTTGCGCCGCCTCGACAATCGTCTTGCCGATCGAAGGATCAAGCCGCTTCAGCTCCATATTGGCCTCGGCCGCCGCCCGCTTGACGATACCCAGCGCGCGCACGATCGACGCCGGCTGCTTTTCCCAGCCTATCTTGAAGTTGCCGAGAGAACGCTGCGCCTGCGCGCCCCAATAACGGTCGGCGGCGACTTCGATCGGGCCGAACGTGTCGGTTTCGGTTCTGGTCTCTGCAGCGGTCACGGGTCTCTCCTTGTCGAAGTCGGCAACGGCGTATCGCGTTGCACAAACGGCTTCAAGCGGAGATTGCGGGCGGCAATGATGCAAATCGGTTGAAGGTGCGCCTCCGCCTTCTCACGTAAGGAAAAAGGCGGAGGCGCGTGTCGGCTTGCCTCGAATGTCCTGAACGGCCAATCAGGCTAGCGGCGGCCCCACAATGTCGATGCCGTTCTCTGCGCAGAGCTGTACCAGCACCGCGATGATTTCCGGTGTCGGTTCCATCTGCGGCGGCAGCTCTGGCTGTTCGGCGGGACGGCTCGCTTGACGCAGCATCGTCTCGAAGTCGGAGCCGCGCGTGATGGTTAGGGTTCGCGCACCTTTTGGAGATTCGACCCGGTAAGTGTGCGGTAGGCCTTTCGGCGCAATGACGGTTTCGCCGGCGTCTGCAATGCGTTCGTGGCCGTCGATTTCAAAGCGTAATCTCCCGTCCAGGACGTGAAAAACTTCGTCTTCCCTGCGATGCACATGCAGTGGCGGAGAGTCGCCATAGGGCATGCGATGCTCGACGACGCAGATGCCGTCTTCTCCTGCGGCCGCCGAGACGTGGATCGCGACGAGCGTGTTGTTGAACCAGAAGAGCTCCTTGCCTGTGATCGTCCGGGCGGTCATTGTCATGGCTGTCTGATCCTTCTGTTGCTGTGCCGATGACCACCTAACCAAGGACATGCCCACAGCGGAAATCGAATGATCATATGGGGCGAATTGATGCGATGAATTTGAATGCGCTCGACCTCAATCTCGTCAGGGTGTTCGACGCCCTTCTGCGGGAAAGAAGCGTTACGCGCGCCGGCGAGCAGATCGGCCTCAGCCAGCCTGCCGTCAGTGCCGCGCTCAATCGCTTGCGGCATCTCCTCAACGATCAGCTGTTCGTTCGGCGGGGCAATGACATGATGCCGACGCCGCGCGCCGAGAGCTTGGCCGAGCCGTTGCGCGTGGCCCTTCGCGAAATCGAACGCGTCTTCCATTCGGCGAAGGCGTTCGATCCGGCGGAGCTGGAGCGAACCTTCACGTCATGGGTGCCGATTTCTTTTCCATGCTGCTGATGCCAACCCTGGCGGCACGCATCGCCGGCGCCGCGCCGCGCGTGTCGTTAAGGTTTCTCGATAGCGCGCGCGGCGACGTTTCGCGGCTGCTCCAGGAGGATGAAATCGACGTAGCGCTCGAGCGTCCGCTGGAGGTCTCCGACTGGGTCTCAAGCACGCCTCTGTTCCATTCACCATTCGCCATCATCGCCGCGGAAGACAACGCTGCGATCAGGCAGGCGGGTACTGCCGAAGGCGAGCCTTTGCCGATCGAGCTTTTCTGCGAATTGCCCCATATTCTTCGTTCTATTGATGGATCGATGTCGGGCGCCACCGACGAGGCGCTCCGCAAAATCGGACGAACGCGTCGCGTAAGCCTGACACTGCCGCACTTTCAAGCTGTCGCATTGGCAGTGGCAAATGGAAACCACCTCGCAGCGGTTCCCAGGCAGTTCGCCGTTTGGGCGGCGAGGACCCTGCCGCTCGTCATCTTTGAACCGCCGCTCCCCATTGCCGTTCCTGAAATCAGAATGTACTGGCACGCGCGCCACGACGACGAGTCACCTCATCGGTGGGTTCGCGATCAGATCCTGGAGGCGATAGCCTCACTCGGATTTGTGGAAAGCGGGGCCACCGAAAATGCCGGCGCCTAGTCTGGTGCAGGGATGGATTACCCCACCGCATGGCCACCGTCGATCGACAAATGCCGTCACTGTCCAGGCCGCCTCGTCGCTCGCGAGATAGACCGCGATGCTGGCTGCGGGCAGCGTCAAGTTTTTCGGTGTCGCGGCCGACGATCAGGACGCCCCCCGCCGGCTCTCCGGCAAAGCGCACTCCGGCAGGTGCCGCACTCGAATCGCCTCAATCATCTCCCAAGTTGCGAACGCGATGTGGGTGATAGCCGCAAAATCTCCGTTGGTTTGGTCAGGCTGAGCTGCGCGGCCTGCCATGCCGGCGAGGCTGCGAGCGCGGCTTTGTGGAGGACATGCGCCTCGGCGCTGTCAAAGCCAGCGACAGACATGAAGACGTTTTCATCAGCCCTCACCGGCAGGCGCGGAAAACTGTTTTCGGCATGCTCGGTGACGAAAGCACCGAGCAGGTTTGCTCCAGACGCCGTTATCAACGGTGCCATTTCGGCCTCGAAGTGCCTCCCGAAATCAACCTCCATGCCGGGCTGCAAATGATGAATCTCAATGACAACGATGCAAGTCGGCGGCCTGTTTTGAATTGAGTTTTCTTGGGTGGCCAGGCTTGGACGCTGCGCACCCGTAAGGTCGAAGCCGGCGCCCGGCCATGCGGGCTTCAGCAGCAGCACGTCGTCGGAATCGATCATTGTCGCGTTGGCCGCATGTTTGTGCGCCGCCCAGACCGGGCCGTCATAAAAGGCGGCGAGAGCATTTGTCCGCGCATCCATGCCGTCGAAGCCGCGCATCCAGACGAACATGTCAGGGCGATCGAGATCCCGGAACTGGCCGATGATGGTCATTCCAACGTCCTCCTGGCCCTCGATCAGCTTGCCGTCAAAAATGTCGATAAGCGTGTCGCGCTGGCCGGGTTTCAACGTGTATTGCCGAAGCTCGACGACAGGCGAGGCGAGCACCGCGGGCATCGGCGCGGCATTCAGGGGCATGTTCATCCAACTCTCCTCAAAACAGGGTGATCATCCTGTTTATAAACAGACCGGTTGTCCTGTTTTGTCAACATGCTAGAGTTCGGTAATGTCAGCAGAGATGAACGTTCGATCAAAACCGCGCCCACGAAAACGCATCAACGACCCTGAAGGCATGCGCAAGAAAGTGCTCGATGTCGCCGAGGTCGCGTTCCAGGCGCACGGGTATCATGCCTCCAGCCTCGGCGATCTGATGGCGGCGGCGGGCGTCAGCGGCGGCGCGCTGCATCACCACTTCCCGACCAAGAAGGCGCTGGCGCTGGCGGTGATCGACGAGCGTGTGGCGGCAGCGGTGGAACAGACATGGATCGCGCCGCTGCTGGCGGCAGCATCGGCGCGCGAAGGCGTGCGCGCCGTGTTCGAGGCGGTGGCGGCGGAACTGGAGCAGCAGGGTTTCGTGCGTGGCTGCCCGCTCAACAATTTGGCGCATGAGCTGTCGCTCGCCGATCCCGATTTCCGGATTGCCCTTGCCGGTATTTTTGCCGATTGGCGGCGGGCGATTTCGGACAAGGTGCGGGCCGACCAGCGGGCGGGCAGGGACGAGGGCACAGATCCCGAGCGCTTTGCCGCGCTGGCGGTCGCCACCTATTCCGGCGCCATGTCGATGGCCAAGACGGCGCAGGATCCGAGCGTGCTGCGGGACTGTTTGGCGGGGCTGGAGCGGAGTGCGCTGTCGTCATCTCAGGGCGGACTGGCAGCCAGGCGACGCCGCCGGGTGCTGCCACGGCCGAGAACCCTTTGATGTCACAGCGATAACGAGCCACTTGGACTTGCCGCCCCAGCTCTTGCTACTGCGCCAGCGGCTTTATCGTCTCATAGCCTTCGAAACTTGCACCTTCGTCGCAGCGCCTCGGCAGTCTGATTCCCGAAGGACAGAGATGCCAAGCCTATGGCACTTCGATCGATGGCGGCTAGGAGAGGCGCTGGACGGCCGGCCGCTCTCCATGCTGAAATTCAGCTCATGATGAATAGCTGTTCGCCTGGATTGTTTTCTCGTCGCAGCTTTTTGGCGCAGGCCGTAGGTTTTGCCGCGGCCGGCGCATCGTCGCGCCCGGCATTCAGCCAGACCGGCCTACGCATCCAGCCCATCGACGCCACCTTCCTGTTCATCGCCGATGTTCATGCCTGCCGTATGGCGAGCGGCTTGAGCCCCAACTGCCGGCAGGAAGGAAAGACTGACGCGGCCCTGCTGCGCAACGTGACGGCGCTCAACGGTCTCGCCGACAAGGACTGGCCCACCGAGATCAACGGTGTCGCCAGTGGCCTGCGCTCGGCGGGCGGCCGCATCGGCAGGCCGCTCGGCCTCGTCGTCGGCGGCGACATCACGGACGATGGCGGCGGTCAAATCACCCAGCCGAGCGAGGGCACCCAACTGCTCCAGTTCAGCCAGCGCTACCAGCAGGGCGTCGGCCCCGATCGCGTGCACATGCCCGTCTATGTCGGGCTCGGCAACCATGATCTCGACCAGAACGGGCCGCCGCGCCATGTCAATTGGTACCGGCGCGAATTGCGCGACTATGTCGAGGTCAATCATCGCGCCGGCGTCTTCTTCAAGCCGCCGGTGCCGGCCACCGATTATGATGTCGCCACCGACTGCTATTCCTGGGACTGGGGCGGCCTGCATCTGATCCAGACGCATCGTTTTGCCGGCGACACCGGTCACGGCGCCGTCTCCAGCCTGCCGTGGCTGAAGCAGGATCTGGCGACCTATGCGGCGGATGGTCGTCCGGTCATCCTGTTCCAGCACTATGGCTGGGACACCTTCTCGATAGAACGCTGGGATGCCGCCAAAAGGCACTACGACGATGACGGCTCCGGTGCACCGCACTGGTGGAGCGAGGCCGACCGGCAGGCGCTGTTGGCGGTGCTCAAGGGCTACAATGTCGTCGGCATTTTCCATGGCCACCAGCACGACACGCCGCTGATCTATCGCAGGGATGGGCTCGATCTGTTCAAGCCGAAGGCTGCCTATATGGGCGGTTTCGCGCTGGCCAGGGTGACCGGCAACGGCTTGGACGTGGTGCTGGGCGAGGCAACCGGCGATCATGGCGAGGTCGCCTTCACCAATGCCTTCAGCAAGGGCTGGAGCACATGAAAAGGGTGATCCTCGCGGCCGCCTTTCCGTATCTTCTGGGAACTGTGAATTCGGAGCAATTCATCCGCGCGAGGCTAACGAGCCGGCGTCGGTTGGGTTCCAGGCGTCGCCCGGGCAGCAGATCAGGTCGTGCCGCCGCCTCCCGAGGCAAGCTTGGCGGGCTAGGCTGTGAGCACGCGCCGACCAAGGGATTCCAGGGGTCATGCGTGCGGGGAGAAAAATGGCTGAATTCACGCTCTTCATCGGCAACAAGTGCTTCTCTTCGTGGTCGCTCCGGCCATGGGTGGCGATGCGGCATCTGGAGATCCCGTTCGACGAGAGCTTCGTGCGACTGCGCACGCCGGAGACCTTTGCAAACCTGGCGAAGGTGTCGCCGACCGGCCAGGTGCCCGTCCTGAATCACAATGGCAAGACCATCTGGGAAACACTTGCCATCCTTGAATATCTGGCTGACCTGTTTCCAGACAAAAGACTTTGGCCGGCCGACATCGACGCCCGCGCGCTGGCACGCTCGGTGGCGACCGAGATGCATTCGGGTTTTCGCGAGGTCCGCTATGGCTGGCCGATGAATTTGCGCCGGCCGAAGGGCCACAAAGAGCTCGACGCCGAAGGCGAACTACAGCGCGAGCGCATAGAGACGATCTGGCGCGAGTGCCGGGAACAATACGGCAAGGGCGGTCCGTTCCTGTTCGGCCATTTCACCGCGGCCGACGCCATGTATGCGCCTGTCATCACCCGCTTCGACACCTACGGTGGCACGCTTGCGCCGGATACACGCGCCTATGTCGACGCCGTTCTTGCCACCCCGGCGATGCGTCATTGGTATGCGGAAGCGGCAAAGGAGACATGGCCGGAGCCCGGCCCGGACGAATGAGCTTCTTCCCCGCCTGGTCGCCCGAACGGCTCTCGAAGACATAGCCGGCGAGAGTCGGCGATCGCCGGCTGACGGAAACCTCAATCGTTAAGGCCCGCTCTGGCGCAATCAGTGTGCCCGACGCATCGTATTCGGCGATCACATTACCGTCGCGTCTCGTGTGATGTTGCCGGCAAGGTCCGACTGGAAGCCGCGGTCTGGTGCGACGCCGCTGGGGATACGGCCAGCCGGTTCGTCACCATACAAGAACGCCCCTCGCACGTTTTATTGTACAGGAGGCGTCCTTTGTGTCAGCGTCCCTGAGATCGCTCTCTGAAACTGCTGACATAATGAAATGCATGGGCGCGAAATTGGTTCCCGGCATGCTGCTATTTTTTTGATGGAACAGGCGACTTGGTTTCTGTGCCCGGAGCCGCCGGCGAATGGATCCTCGCCAGGCGCGTCTGCGTCGAATCTGGTGAGAAGAAAACCAGAAATTGACACACCCGCAAAAGAAGCCTACAAGGAATTCGTCGATATTTGTTTGACTGACTTTTGTTATCCGCGCTTTCGAGCGCGCCTTTGACGAACTTCCCACATCAAAAATCGGGACAAACGACGTCATGCATCCGCATGGCGTCGAACGAATATTTGCCATGGAAAGGGTTCGTCATGAGCACCGGCACAGTTAAATGGTTCAACGCCACCAAAGGTTTTGGTTTTATTCAGCCTGACGACGGCTCTGCCGACGTTTTTGTCCACATCTCGGCCGTAGAGCGCGCCGGTATGCGCGACATCGTCGAGGGCCAGAAGCTCGGCTACGAGATGGTCCGCGACAACAAGTCGGGCAAGATGTCCGCCGACCAGTTGAAGGCGGCCTGAAAAAAGAATTCAGCTCTCCCGGTGACCACGGATGTACTGGCACCGGTGAGTAGCGAATTCGAGCGCATGGCCGCGGAGACCTGAGTTTCCACGGCATGTCATGCGCATGAGAAGGGCGTTCCCGTGCATCCCCCGTGCATCCTTTTGGATGTCACCTGGTTGCGCGGCGCTCTCATGAAGGTCAGGCGGTGCCTGGCCTTTTTCATTTTGCGCGTCTTGCCGCTGAAAATACGCCGCGCGCCGACCTGGACGTGCTATGGGACGCTCCAGCAATTGAATCCGCTGCCGTATGGCTTCGTGCATGGTCCCGACCGAAGACCCGGTCTTGCTCCATCGTCACGGGCTCCTGACAGGAGAAAGATTTTGACCGCTCAATCGAAGACAACAGCCGAACAGGCCGTGTCCTTGTTCAGCAAGACGCAAACCCAGTCGATGTCGCTCAACCGTATCAATTCCGAGCGCGATGCCGTCAGCCAAGCGCGTGAAGCCAAGACCGCGCGCTTGCGCGAATTGCGCCTGGAGAAGGAGGCCGATGAGTTGGCCGCCGCCGCGGCGCTCGCCGCTTTGCCGAAGCGAACCGGAAGACGCTGATGGCTACCAAGCGCGTGCCTCCGAAACTGATCGCCGCCGATTCGACCATCGCCGACGTGGTCGATGGCCTCAACAAGCCGGTCGAATATGTGCGCCGGGTGCTGGAAAAGCTGGAGCGCTGCAAACGCGCTCATGGCGATGCCCAGGTGCGGGTCGGTGTGCGCGGTCGCGCCGAATGCCCGAACTACCTGATCGAATATGTCCGTGAAGACGCCAAGACCCATGAGCGCGTGACCCATCAGGACGCCGCCTACAGCGGCAGCACGCATCGCGAGCTGGCAGTGCACCACATCGCGGAAGTCAGAAACTGGTCGCCCGAGGAAATGAACATCACGGCGGTTTCGGCGTTGATCGGCCGCCTGCGCAATCCACGTGCACCAACATCGCGCTTCGTCGACGAGGACTGACATGGCCATAAAATTCTCCACCAAGGACCAGCCTGCAACACCGGCTGCCGCCGCAAAACCGGCCAAGCCGGTAGCCGCGCCGAAAGCCGGCGAAGCTGCCGAGACCGCGACCGATCTGTTCAAGTCGCCGGCCGAAGCGTCGTCGCGCAAGACAGGCAAGAAGAAATGACGGGCAAGAAGAAATAGCCCCTTGCCGCAAGACGCCGATCGCAATCCTGCCGCGCCGGGGCTCTCTGCCCTGGTGGCCGCTGCAAGTCCTTTGTCGTCGCAGCGCAGCACCGCTGCTCTCTTCGACTGTCAGAGCTGCGGCGCCTGCTGTTCCTACTCGGCCGAGTGGCCGCGCTTTTCCACCGAGGACGACGCGCAGCTCGACCGAATCCCAGAAAAATATGTAGCCGCCAATCTGTCCGGCATGCGCTGCGAGGGCGTGCGCTGTTCTGCCCTTTGCGGCGAGATCGGCAAGTCGACCGCCTGCGGCATCTATGAACTCCGCCCGGACGTCTGCCGCGCCTGCATGCCTGGTGACGACGATTGCCTGATGGCGCGTCGGGCGCATGGGTTGCCGGTGGAACTGCCAATCTCGCCCCACGACGGGAGAGATTAAGCTCACCGCCGCTTGTGCGCCATTGTCCGTCCCGATACCTTCCGCGCCGGGCAGGGCAGCGGAGGATTTCATGAGCATCGAATTTCTGTTGACGTCGCTGATCGTCGTGGCTTCGCCCGGCACCGGCGTTCTCTACACGCTAAGCGCCGGCCTCTCGCGCGGCGCGCGGGCCTCGATCATCGCCGCCTTCGGCTGCACGCTCGGCATCATCCCGCATATGGCGGCCGCCATCACCGGCCTTGCGGCACTGCTGCACACCAGCGCGCTGGCCTTCGAGACGCTGAAATATCTCGGCGTCGCCTACCTGCTTTACATGGCCTGGAACACGCTGAAGGAAAAGGGCGGTCTGAGCGTCGAGCAGGATGTGACGCCGCGCTCGGCCGGCAAGGTGATTGCCACCGGCATCCTCATCAACGTGCTCAACCCGAAACTGTCGATCTTCTTCTTCGCCTTCCTGCCGCAATTCGTCAGCACCACCGAGCCCAACGCGTTGTCGCAGATGCTGGAGCTCAGCTCCGTCTTCATGCTTTTGACCTTCGTCGTTTTCGTCGGCTACGGCGTCTTCGCCGCCTCGATCCGCAGCCATGTCGTGTCGCGGCCAATGGTGCTGACCTGGATGCGCCGAACCTTCGCCGGCGCCTTCGTCATGCTCGGCGCAAAGCTGGCGCTGGCCGATCGGTAGAAACCGGTTCGCGGGTCCTGTCGTCTCTGCGCAAAATCCCTGCCAGATAGTCAGAAGGCGAGCCCAGGCTCGCCTTCATCTAGTCTTCAACTCCGGGCAATCACTTGTTGGCGCCGCCGAGAGCCTTCAATTTTTCGCAGAACGGCGCGTGTGGTTTGCTCATCGCAGCGTCTTGGCATTCCTTCATCATCATGGCCTGATCGTCCTTGGACATCGCTGCCCAAGCGGCCTTCATTTCATCGTCGGATTTCATCGTCTTCATGCCCGAATCGGTGAAGAACGGTTCCATCATCTTGGGCGAGTCGAGCGCCCCGGCAAACGCCGTGCCGCTGAAGACAGCCAATGCGAGTGCTCCAAAGCAGGCGGTTCTAATGCTCATAGCACGAGTCCTCCCTCATGGTTCTTCTCGATCGTCGAATGGCGGTCGCGCCCGGTTCTAGCATAGATTGAAATAGTTTAGGACTAACTCATATGGCTGTGGTCGGGCGTTCTCGCGCGTCAATATGATTAAGGTCTGCCGACCCATGGCGCTGACCTGGTGCGCCACACCTTCGGCGCCAAGCTGGCGCTGGCGACGCGCGTGCCGGGTCCGGTCGAGATCGCCGGCCACAGTTCGATACAGGCGGCCTTGCCGGCGTAGCTGGCCCCGACGAGGTCGGAGCGCTGATCGAAGCCGCGGTCCTTGCCGGCGAGGTAAGGCAACGCGCGGATACCGCCGTCTGAGGACCGATTAGGCGCGGCGATCGAGATCTGCGCCAAACAAAAAGGGCGCCTTTCGGCGCCCTTTCCGTAAGTCTAGCGAGATTGGTTTGGATTAGAAATCCATGCCGCCCATGCCGCCCATGCCGCCGCCACCCATGCCGCCAGGCATGCCGCCGCCAGCCGACTCCTTCTTCGGAGCCTCCGCGATCATGGCTTCGGTGGTGACCAGCAGGCCGGCGACCGAGGCCGCGTCCTGGAGAGCGGTACGAACGACCTTGACCGGATCGACGATACCCATGGCGATCATGTCGCCATAGTCGCCGGTCTGGGCATTGTAGCCGAAGGTCGCCCCCTTGTTCTCAAGGATCTTGCCGGCAACGATCGAAGCTTCCGCACCGGCGTTGGCCGCGATCTGGCGGGCCGGAGCCTGCAGCGCACGACGAACGATGTTGATGCCGGCGGCCTGGTCGGCATTGACGCCGGTGGCCTTGATGTTGGCCGAAGCGCGCAGCAGGGCTACGCCACCACCAGCAACGATGCCTTCTTCGACGGCAGCGCGGGTCGCGTTGAGGGCGTCATCGACGCGGTCCTTCTTTTCCTTGACTTCGACTTCCGTCGCACCGCCGACGCGGATCACCGCAACGCCGCCCGCGAGCTTCGCGAGACGTTCCTGCAGCTTCTCCTTGTCGTAGTCCGAAGTGGTCTCTTCGATCTGCTGCTTGATCTGGGCAACGCGGCCCTGGATCTCGGCCTTCTTGCCGGCGCCGTCGACGATGGTGGTGTTCTCCTTGGAGATCGACACCTTCTTGGCGCGGCCGAGCATGTTGAGGCCGACGTTCTCGAGCTTGATGCCGAGGTCTTCCGAGATGACCTGGCCACCGGTGAGGATGGCGATGTCTTCCAGCATGGCCTTGCGGCGATCACCGAAGCCCGGCGCTTTGACGGCGGCGATCTTCAGGCCGCCACGCAGCTTGTTGACGACCAGCGTGGCCAGAGCCTCGCCTTCGACGTCTTCCGAGATGATGAGCAGCGGCTTCGAGGTCTGCACGACGGCTTCGAGAACCGGCAGCATCGCCTGGAGGTTGGAGAGCTTCTTCTCGTGCAGGAGGATGTAGACGTCCTCGAGCTCGGCAACCATCTTGTCGGCGTTGGTGACGAAGTAGGGGCTGAGGTAGCCGCGGTCGAACTGCATGCCTTCGACGACTTCGAGTTCGGTCTCGGCGGTCTTGGCTTCCTCAACCGTGATGACGCCTTCGTTGCCGACCTTCTGCATCGCTTCCGCGATCATCTTGCCGACCGACTCGTCGCCATTGGCCGAGATCGTGCCGACCTGGGCAACTTCCTCGGAGGTCTTGATCTTCTTGGCAGCCTTGCCGAGTGCCGAGACGACTTCGGTCACGGCCAGGTCGATGCCGCGCTTCAGGTCCATCGGGTTCATGCCGGCGGCAACGGCCTTGTGGCCTTCCTGGACGATCGACTGCGCCAGAACGGTCGCCGTCGTGGTGCCGTCGCCGGCGATGTCGTTGGTCTTCGAAGCAACTTCGCGGACCATCTGCGCGCCCATGTTCTCGAACTTGTCTTCAAGCTCGATTTCCTTGGCGACGGTGACGCCGTCCTTGGTGATGCGCGGCGCGCCGAACGACTTGTCGATGACGACGTTGCGGCCCTTGGGGCCGAGCGTGACCTTCACCGCGTCGGCGAGGATGTTGACGCCGCGCAGCATGCGCTCGCGGGCGTCACGGGAAAATTTTACGTCTTTGGCAGCCATTTTTAGCTCCTGGCAGGGGCTTTAGATTGAGCCCGGGAATTCAGTTGATGAAAAGGCCTGATATCAGCCGATGATGCCCATGATGTCGGATTCCTTCATGATCAGAAGGTCTTCGCCATTGAGCTTGACTTCCGTGCCCGACCACTTGCCGAACAGGATGCGGTCGCCGGTCTTGACATCCAGCGGAACCAGCTTGCCAGCTTCGTCACGAGCGCCGGAGCCGACGGCGATGATCTCGCCTTCCTGCGGCTTTTCCTTTGCCGTGTCGGGGATGATGATCCCGCCAGCGGTCTTGGATTCGGATTCGACCCGACGAACGACCACGCGGTCATGAAGCGGGCGGAACTTCGACTTTGCCATTTTTTCTTCCTCGATGAGAACGGTGAGAAACAGTTCCTCCGTCCGGCGGCGCCGGACATATGAGTTAGCACTCACCAATGGCGAGTGCTAACGTGGCGCTGAAATAGGCTGCCGCCCTGCCAGAGTCAAGGCGCGTAGCGCTGACCTGGAGCGTGAAATTTTTCTACGGATTGAGGGTTACAGAAACAGCCGCAGCTGAGTGTGGATGATCGAACGATAATCCTCGATCGTGCGGCGGCTTTCCGCGTCGCCCTCGGCAAGCGCCAGGCGCACCACACCACCGGCGAGCTGGAAGATCAGGAGAACCATGCGTTCGAACTGCTCGCGCTTCTCCGGCTCGAGCAGGGTGACGACATGATCGCAGAACATCCTGGCCTGATGTCGGGTTTCGGCTATGTCGAGGTTCTTGAGCGCCTTGTCGGCCTGGATGGCGTTCTGCAGATCCTGGATGGCCGGATCGCTGGCGACGCGGCTGAGATAGTCGTCAAGCAGCCGGTCGGCGGCCACGATCACGTCCTTCGCCTCGCGGACATCGGCGATGATCGCTGTCAGCCGTGCACGGCTGACCTCTGAAAACCGTTCGTAGAGCATCGCCAGGATCGCCGATTTGTTGGGAAAGTAGTGGTAGACGGTGGCGATCGGCCCGCCCGCCAGCAGGCCGACTTCCTTCATGGTGACGGCATCGATGCCCTTTTCGCCGATCAGTCGCATGGTCGTCGACAGGATCGCGTCGATGCGCTCGCGGCTGCGCTCCTGCTTGGGTCTGCGCCTGGGCTCGGTGGCTGTTTTTGTCACTTCCGTCATGCACCGATCTTTCGCGCGGTTCTCAAATTCCGGTTGACAAAAAATATGATCAAATATCAGTTTCCAGAATGCTGACAGGTTGTCAGTTTTTTTGCCGCACGGCAAGCACATTGGGAGGCGCCTTTGGCTTCGACAAATACCGGCCACGCAGGCAATGACGACTGGCTGGTCGGAAATCCGACCGGCGCACAGCTTGCCTCGGCCCTGTGGATCGGTTCGGTCGGCTTGCTCATCCTCGGGCTGCAGCCCGTGCTGCTCGGCGCGCTCTATACCGAGGGCCATGTCAGCGGCGATGAACTGGCGCTGGTTGCGACCGCCGAGATGATCGCCATCGCCATCGGTTCGGCTGTCGTGGCGATGCTGCTTTCGGCGCACAACATGCGCTGGAAAAGTGCCGTCCTTTTGCTGCTGCTGGCGCTGGCCAATGTGTGGACGGCCTATGCCGCTACCACCAACACGCTGATCGCTGCCCGCGTGCTGGCCGGCCTTGCCGAGGGCGGTCTGGTGGCGGTCGCCACCGAGTTGATCGCCCGCTCGCGGCGCGCCGAGCGCATCGGCGGCTATTTCGTCACCATGCAGACGCTGGCGCAATGCGCGACTGCCCTGTTGCTGGCGCTCTATGTCATCCCGGCCGCCGGATCGGCGGGCGGCTTCATCGTGCTTGCCGTCGTCTGCATCGCGTCGCTGGCGGTCGCCTTCACCGTCCCCGGCGACTATGCCGATCTGCCCAAGGACGAGAACCTGGCCAATGTGCTGACGGTTCCTTCGCTCACCGCGCTGCTGTCGGTGTTCTGCTATTTCATGTTCTTCGGTGCGGTCTGGGCCTTCCTGGAGCCGCTTGGCGCACAATACGGCATCGATGGCCGCACCGTCGGCCTGATCGTCTCTGCCAGCCTCGCGGCGCAGGTCCTGGGTGCGATGACGGCGACCGTCTTCGAGGCGCGCATCGATTATCGCCTCGCCGTCGCGAGCATCGGTGTCGTGGCGCTTGTCAGCTCGCTGGTTCTTGTCAGCGGACCTGACCTCATCACATTCTGGGTCGCCGCTCTGGTCATGGGCTTCATTCTTTTATTCATCGTGCCCTACCAGATCCGGCTGGCGATCACCGCCGACGAGACGCGCTCTGCCGTGCTCCTGGTGCCGGCAGCCCAGCTTTTTGGCCTGGCGATCGGGCCGATCGCCGCGTCTCTGCTCATCGACGGCAAGGATTTCCGGCCGGTGCCGGAATTCGCCGCCGCCAGCGCTGTGGCCAGCGTGCTTCTGCTTGGTCTGTTCATCCTGCTGTCGCGGCGTCGCCGCGCGGTCGCCTGAGCGGGGAGCGCCATGTCGAACAGCTGGAGCAACTGGTCGGGCTTTGTCACCGCCGAACCGCGGTTGATCGCCAGTCCCGCCGATGCCGGCGAACTGGGTGATCTCATTCGTGCCGCACCTGGCCCGGTCCGCGTCGTCGGCGCCGGTCATTCCTTCACCCCGCTGGTGAAATCCGAGGGCACCATCCTGTCCTTGGAGAGACTGGAAGGGCTGGTCTCGCACGACGCCGAAAAACATCAGGCGCGGGTGCGGGCAGGAACCCGGCTCGGCCCGCTGATGCACATCCTGCAAGGCATCGGCCAGGGTCTGCCCAACATGGGCGACATCGACCGCCAGGCGATCGGCGGCGCGCTGGGCACAGCCACGCACGGCTCGGGGCCGACGCTCGGTGCCTATCACACGCAGCTGGAGACGGTGCAGATTGTCGACGGGCTTGGCAAGCTGCGCGACTTCAAGCGGGCAGGGGACCAGGAGACGATCCATGCCATCGGCGTCGCGCTCGGCGCCTTCGGCGTGCTGACTGAAGTGACGCTCAATAACATCGCGACCTACCGGCTGCGCCGCCGCAAATGGGTGCTGCCGATCACCGAGATGCTGGGCGAGTTCGAGACGATGATGGCCGCGCATCGCTCGGCCGAATTCTACTACATTCCGTTTTCCGGCTACGCTCAGTTCATCGCCAGCGATATCAGCGACGCGGCACCGACCCCGCGACCGCCGGAAGCGGATGAGGCCGGGTTGAGGACGCTGCGCCGGCTGCGCACCGCGCTCGCCTGGCTGCCGTCGCTGCGCGGCCGCCTGATCCGTTCGGCGGTCGCCAAATTTCCGGCCGAGGACTACGTGCAGGACTGGCTCAACGTCTATGCCAGCGACCGGCAGACCAAGTTCAACGAGATGGAATATCATTTGCCTTTCGAGGTGGGCCCGAAGGCGCTGGCCGAAATCATCGAGCTGACGGAGAAGCATTTTCCGGAGGTCTATTTTCCGATGGAGGTGCGCACCGTTGCCCCCGACGAATTCTGGCTGTCGCCATTCTACAGGAGGCCGACCTGCTCGATCGCCATCCACCATGACGCGGCAAATGATCCGCTGCCGTTCATGCGGGCGGCCGAGCCGATCTTCCGCAGATATGGCGGCAGGCCGCATTGGGGCAAGATGCACAGCCTGAAGGCGGTGGAGCTGAAAAAGCTCTACCCGCGCTGGGACGACGCCATGGCGGTGCGCCGCGATATCGATCCGCAAAACCGCTTGGTCTCGCCCTACATGGCCGGCCTGTTCGGCATCGAGCCCGGTCCTTCTGGCAGCGAACGATGAGCGCCTATTTTTCCGCCCTGTCGGCCGCGCTGAAGTCCGCCGGCATCTTCCAGCCCTGCCTGGTGCTGGATCTCGGCCGGCTGGACCGCAACATCGCACTGGTGAAAGACAGGCTTGCCCCCGGCCTCGCCGTGCGGTTGGTCGACAAGTCGCTCGCTTGCCCGCCCCTGCTCGCCCATATCGCCAAGGCGCTTGGCACCAATCACGTCATGACCTTCCATCCGCCGATCAGCGAGGCGGTGCTGAAGGCGTTTCCCGATGCCGATCTGCTGTACGGCAAGCCGATGCCGGTCGGCGCGGCAAGGGCAGCGCTGGTGAACGGCGAGGCCGACTGGTCGCGTGTCTGCTGGCTGATCGATACCCAGGACCGACTGGCGGAATATGGCGCGCTCGCCGACGAACTCGAGATCGAGCTGCGCATCGCCTTCGAGATCGACGTCGGACTGCATCGCGGCGGCTTTGCCAGCCCGGAGGCGTTGTCGCAGGCACTGAGCGCACTGCCATCCCACAAACGCCTGCGTTGCGAAGGCGTCATGGCCTACGAGGCGCACGCGCCGCACATTCCCGGCCTGTTCGGCGGGCCGGTGAAAGCGTTGGCAAAGGCGTCGGCGCAGGCCACGGCGTTCGTCGCTTGTCTCGGCGCCGACCAGCGCCGCATCTTGAATATCGGCGGCAGCAAGACCGCACTGCTCCATCATGGCAGCGTCGCCAATGAAGTGTCGATGGGCTCGGCCTTCGTGCTGCCCAGCGATTTCGCCACGCCCGGCCTTGAGGGCTTCCAACCGGGTGCCTTCATCGCGACGCCGATCCTGAAAGTCGTCGAGCCGATGCTGCCCGGCCCGCTGGCCGTCACCCGCCTGCTACAGGCACTCGGCCGGTTTCCGCACAAGGGCTGCTATCTCTATGGCGGCAAGTGGATGGCCGAGCCGGCGTTCCCCGAAGGCATGCAGACGAACGGCCTGCTCGGCCTGTCCTCCAATCAGCAATTCATGGGCTTGCCGGCTGACGCTACCCCAAGGCCCGGCGACCACGCCTTCCTGCGCCCGACGCAGAGCGAGGCCGTGCTGCAGCAGTTCGGGTCGATCGCGGTGTTCTCCGGCGGCAGGATAATCGATCGCTGGCCGGCGCTGCCGATGGCGTGATCGGCTACGCCCTCACCGGTATCCATATCTCCAGCCCGCCATTGCCGCTGCGCGGATCGAATTCGGGGCCGTAGCGTTCGAATTCCGGCGCATCCGATATCTCATGGCCGGACGCCGGCAGCCATTTGTTCCAGATCGTGTTGACCGTACGGCGGATGGTCGAGATGTGCTCAAGATGGGCGAACACCGCATATTTCTGTGCCGGCACCCGCACCCGGCTGAATTCCTTCGGCACGTTGGAAAAGTCCGACACCTCGACGCCGGCGATGTAGTCGAAATTGCCGGAATCGTCGCCGTTGACGCAGACGCCATAGGCGACGTCGCCTGTCTCGCCCGGAATGTTGCCGATATAGGGGCCGAAGCGCTGCCACTGCATCGGGATGGCGGCGCTGGTTCGCAGCTTCGAGACAGACACCTAAGCATCTCCTAATGTAGATAAGTATAAATTAGAAAAGCTATTCCAGAAATTGAGTCAAAATACCAAAGTCGTTTTGTGGAATCTTAACAAGAGTCGCATATCGCAGAGAAGGTACAAGTAGAAATAGATGAGTGGAGGTTTTATCCTATGCGGCCAAAATATCATCCACTGTCACTTGCTTTTCGGGTGCTTTACCCGATGGTGCCGGTGTCGATCTTCGTAGGAATTGGCTGGTTTTGGGGACTCCCCGAAGTTTGGCATTTGCCTCAACCTGAAGCTAAATCAGACAACAAGCTGTGGCTTGTCACCTATGTCGGCCCGAAGGTCAGTGAGGTGGTGGGACCGCTATCCAACGGTATGGATGAGTGTTCTGATCGCGCTTCGGAAATGAACGAGCAATGGCTGAAACAGATGGCCTCCGAAGATGAGGCTGATGCAAACGGCGAAACAGATTTTGAGAAGACTATGTCCGCAAAGTGCATCAAGGCGTTTTTCCGGCCGGTCATAAGCTACCGGCCGGAAGACGCTTAGGCTCACTCTGGAGAGGCGGCTACAGACGGCTTACTCAGACCGTCCAGAAATAGCGCACGATGTGAAAGAAGATCGGGGCGGCGAAGACCAGGCTGTCGGTGCGGTCCATCATGCCGCCATGGCCCTCGATGAGATGGCCCCAGTCCTTGACGCCCTGGTCGCGCTTGATGGCCGAGGCGACCAGCCCGCCCAGAAATCCCATCGAGCAGGCGACGAAGGCCACAGCCGCCGCCTGCAGCGGCGAGAAGGGCGTCACGAATGACAACAGCGCGCCGAGCAGGCTCGCCGACACCAGTCCGCCGATCAGGCCCTCCCAGGTTTTCGATGGCGAGACGTTCGGCGAAAAGCGGTGTTTTCCAAACAGCTTGCCGAAGATGTACTGCAGCACGTCGCTGCCTTGCACGACGATGATCAGGAAGGCGATCAGCAACAGGGTGCGACCTTCGAAGCCCGGCACGTCGAGTGTCAGCAGGGCAGGGACATGGCTGACGCAATAGACCGCGATCATCACCGCCCATTGCTGCGCGGCGATCCGTTCGAGGAAGCGTTCGGTGTCGCCATGCAGCGCCGTGATGGCCGGCATCAACAGGAAGCAATAGACCGGGATGAAGATGACGAAGAGCCCGTACCAGGCGGTCCACACCAGCCAGTATTGAAACGGTATGATGATGCCGAACATGCCAAGCAGCACCCAATGGTCGCTGCGACGCGTATGCGTCAGCGTCACGAATTCGCGCAGCGCGGCGAAGGAGATCAGCGCAAACAGGATGGTCATGCCGTAGCGGCCGAAGAAGAAGGCGACTGTCATCATCGCCACCATCACCCACCAGGCGTTGATGCGCTGGGTGAGATTGACCAGCGTCGAACTCAGCGGCTTCGGCGCCCGCGCCGAGAGTATGGCGGCGACGGTGCTGGCGGTGGTCAAAACGGCCAGCAGGCCGATAATCAGGATGGAGATATCGTAGCGCATCAATCGTCTCGCTCGGGACGCGGGTTGAGCGCCAGGAGCGTGGCGTGGGCACGCTCGAGAAAGGCACGGCGTTCTTCGCCCGGGCCAACCGCCACCGGCGCGCCGAAGACGACGCGGCACAGCAGCGGCACCGGCAGGAACTGTCCCTTGGGCAGCACGCGTGACATGTTCTCGATCCAGCACGGGATCAGCTCGACCTGTGGCCGCGCCATCGACAGATTGTAGAGCCCGGAGCGGAACGCCAGCAGCGGCTCCTCGGTCATGTTGCGGGTGCCCTCGGGAAACAGGATCAGCGAGTGGCCCTGGTCGAGAACCGCGAGCATGATCTCGATCGGGTTTTCTTCAGGCTTCGTCCATTGCCGGCTGATCAGCACCGACGACAGCATGTCCTGCGCGACGAAGCGGCGCAACCGCGACTTTCCCCAATACTCGCCGGCGGCAACCGCGTGGGTGATCGCGCGCTCCTTTTCGCTGAGGCACGCCGACAGCAGGATGAAGTCGCCATGGCTGGTGTGGTTGGCGAAGTAGATACGTTGCCGGTCGGATGGCAGGCTGCCGCTCCAGATCGGACGCACGCCGGTCACCATCCAGGCTAGCGCCGAGAGCCCGACAGAGGTTACCGTCTGCAGCAAGGTGAAGGTTTTCAGCGAAAGCCTGTTCATCGCGGCGCCCAAAAACCCGCCGCCAGAAGTGCCGCGACAAACAGGGCCAGGGCCGCGCGCTGCTTGAACAGCAAGCGGCCTGTGCCGGCCATGCGGTCTTCGAGCGTGCGCGTCGTGGACGGGAGGGGCTTCAGGCGCATGCGCCCCAACATGTCGTCCACCGCGGCGCCGCCGCTAACCTCGTCCTCATGGCTGGCCATCAACCGGAACAGCAGCGCGTCGAACGCCAGCAATGCCGACAGCGCCAGCACGGCGACAGCACTTGCGGCGGTGGTGGACAGCGCGAGGGCCGCAGGCAAGGTCTCGAAGGCGCCGCGCGCCGAGGCGGCAAGGGGCGCAAGGATATTTGCGGCCACCACAAGTGTGGTCGGCCACGCGGCCTGCTGGATCAGCATGCGGGCGAAGCGGTCGACGCGGTCCTGGTAGGCATTGCCGGTCATGGCAAAGTCCGCTCCGTGGTCTCGGCAAGATGAATCGGCCGGCCGGCTGCCATGAGCATCTCGCGGGCAAGTCTCGGCGCCTGGGCTCTGCCGGTCGCCACCAGCCATTCGGCGACGACGCCGGCGCTCCGCTGGAAGCCGAGCGCACAGCACACCAGCACGGTGCCATCGCGGCGCGCATTTTCCAGCGCGCTGGCCGCCTTTTGTTGTATCGCCGCCGGCGGCGGCAACAGGTCGATCATCGGAAAGCTGATCCAGCGGCAATCGGCTCCCGCCGGCTTCTCAAGTTCGGCGGCGAGGTCGATGACCGTGCCGAAGCCGTTGGCCTCGCTTGCGGTGGGAAAGCGCCCGAGAAAGACGCCGTGGGCAACCTCCACCTGGGGAGGAAGATTGCGCGTCCAGGCCCATATGTTTGCCCGGGCGCCGAGACGGTAAGGCAAGAGCAGAATACGGCTTGCCAGAGTGGTGCTGCCATCGGCGGATTTCTGGAACACCTTTGAGCCGGCCCCGGCATAGGCGAAGGCGACGATGGACAGCGCCAGCGCCGGCCAAAGCAGGAGAAGCGCGACGGCGCAAAAGAAGGCGCCGAGCGCGGCACCGGCCAGCGCAAGGGTGGCGCCCAGCGCATAGAACAGCGCCAGCCGACGTGCCTTCGCATCGCTGGTCAGCCGGGCGCCTGAAAACGGCAAGGCGTCGCTGGGTGGAAACAGCCACATCGCAAAGAGCCCGAGCAGCGCTCCGGTCGGGATGTCGATGAAATGATGCTGCCAGGTCGTCAGCACCGAGGCACCGATCAGAAAGCACCAGCCATGCCAGAGCGGCAGAAGAAAGCCGCTGAGCCGGTGGCGCCAATGATCCCAGATGATCACCAGCAGGGCGATGTGCAGCGAAGGCGCCTGATTGAACGGCTTGTCGAAGCCGCCGAGCACGGCAAACAGGAAGCCCGGCAGCCCGGTCGTTGCGGGCCGCACGAACGTCGCGGTCAGCGGGAACAGGATGAAGCAGGCAACGGCGACGATCTGCGCGGTGAGATAACGTCCGGCCAGGCGGTCGACCCCTTGCCTGTTGTCGTTGAGCAGCAGCGACAGGCCATAGAACAGGTTGATCGACCAGTAGGGCACGATGGTCCAGCCGATGAACGGGATGCTGTGTTCCCAAGAGAACACGATGCTGCCGACATCGTTGCGCTGCGACGCCAGCCAGTTGGCGAAGCCGTAGCTGAGGTAGAACGACGGCGCGAGGAAAGCCAGCCAAAGGGCTGCCCTGACGACCACCCGTCCATAGGGCTCAGTGCGTGCGGTCGATGCAAGCGATGACACCATCCTGTTCAGCGTCGCCGCGCGACCGAGACGGTGAAGATGCCCCACTGGTCGATGCGCTGGTCGAGCTTGTCGAAACCGGCGGCTTCGACAAGCTGGTCCATCTCGCCTTGCGTGCGCCGGCGCATAACCCAGGCCTCGCCGCCGCGATGCGAGGTCAGGCTGCGGGCGATCATCTCGAGCTGCGGGTGCCAGGGCTGGTTGGTGTAGAGTAGCAGGCTGCCCGGCTGCATGGCGCGGGCCAATCCACCGAGCGAGCGGCCGATCATCGCATTGTCGGAGAACAGCTCGTAGAGGCCGGAGACGATGGCGAGGTCGGGCGCCGGATCGGCTTTGGCGAGCATGTCGGCATCGAAGGCGTCGGCGCGCTGGAACGAGACATCAGCCGGCAATTGCCGTTCAGCGATCAGCTTGCGGCCAAGCTGGACGTTGAGGTCGGAATAGTCCTGCAGGCGCACGCTCGCCGGCTGGTCGGGGCCCTTCATGATGGCATCGAGAACATAGCGGCCGTGGCCGGCGGCGATGTCGAGGATGTGCGCTGGACGCCCGCTCGCCTTGAGCGTCGCCAGGCAAGCGCCGATCAGCTCTTCGAGATGCAATTTGCGCTGCCGGATGCCGCGCCAGCCGATGGCCTCCAGGAAGACCCGGTCGACGACGCGGCCAAGAGGCGTAATCCCCCGCGCGTCGTTCTCGTAGACGTAATCCAGCGTCGAGCCGGAATCGAAGCCGGTGGCGATGCCGGTCTTCATGCCCTGCGAGACCCAGGCGCCCATGCGGATGGAGGCACGGCTAAATGCCCAATAGAGGCCTTTGGGCGACAACAGAGCGAGCGGCGAGGCAAGCCTGTCGGCCTCGTCGCGGGTGTAGCCGGCAATATCCGCCTGCTTCAGGTCGACCGGAGCGTCCGGTGCTGCGAACTGCCTGGCCAGGAACGGCCGGATCAGGTCGAGGGCCTGCGCGCGGTCGCGCTCGCCCAGCGTATCGTGGAAGAAACCCGGCAACACATGGCGTTCCTTGGTACGGCTGCCGAGATTGACGAAGAACTGGTGCTGCGGGCCGTGGCGCACCACCCAGTCGCTGCCCGAGAGCAGCAGCTGCGTCGGCACGGTGATGGCGCGGGCGTCAGCGACAATCCGGGCGGCGTGCTGGTAGAGCTCGACCAGGATGTTGGAGGCGATCGGCCGGGTGATCAGCTGATCGCTCTCGAAGGAGGCGATGCGCACGGGATCATGGGTCAGGAATTTCGCCTTGACATAGGAATTGACGAAGAAGCGACCCTTGATCTTCTGCCACAACGCGATGCCTTCCCTAGCGAAGGGCACGTAGAGTTTTACCGAAAAGGCCGGTGAGGCCAGCACCATGGCGCGCAGCTTCGGCGCATAGTCGTGCACCCAGGCTGCCGCGAGCACGGCGCCGAAGGACTGCGCGATCAGCGCGATATCCTGCGTGGCGAAGCCATCCCTGGCGGCAATCTCGCGCATGAAGCAGTCGATGTCGCGCACCAGGGCCGAGAAGGACGGGGCATAGCCGCGCTCGCCGGACGAGCGGCCGTTGCCGCGGGCATCCCAGGCATAGAAAGCATGGTCCGGCATCCGCAATTCGTCGACCAGATGGGCCATGCGGCCGCCATGCTCATGGCCGCGATGGAAGAGCACCACCGCGCCCTTGGCATCGGCGAAAGCCGCCGGCCAGAAGCGGTAGAAGATCTCCGTCCCGTCATGGCTGCGGAAGACCCGCTCCTGCGCTTGCCGCTCAAGACTTTCGTTGGCCGCGGCGGCGATCGGTTCGTGCATTACGGTCTTTCCCTCTGGCGGCATGGCGAGCCCTCGTGCTCAGCTGGCGCTGCCAATAAGGCCGGCGCGTATCCGGTTGATGGCGGTAAGCAGCGAAAGCGTTGCCATGGCCGGAAACACAAATGGCGCGATGGATGCCGGCCAGAGCCCGGCCGCGTACAGCACGGCGACCACGCCCAGCGCCAGCGCCCTGTCGCTTTTGCCGAACGGTCCGGCATAGTTTCGTCCGACCTTCGCAGCGATGCCGAGCACGCCGGCGAACTCGGTCAGCACAGCCGATATCGCGAAGGCGATGACGGCCCATGCGCCAAATTCCGGAAAGGCGGCAAAAGGGAGTGTCAGCGAGAGGTCCGAAACGACGTCGCAAATCTCGTTCAGATACATGCCGAGCGTCGAGGCCTGCGCATGTTCCCGCGCCAGCATGCCGTCCACGGCATTCAGCGCCATGCGCACGAACATCACCGCGGGCACAAGCAACATCAGCCAGCGCAATTCATGCAGAACCGCTATGGCCGCCCCTGCAGCCATCGACATCAACGCCGCCAGGATAGTTATGCTGTTTGCGGTAACCCCGATCGCCGCCAGCCGATTGACCAGCGGCCGCAGTCGTCCCTGGAAAGCCGGCTTGAGAGCGTAAAGCGTCGGCATTGTCGTTGATCCCCCGATCCTGACCAAAGGCTGTACAACAATATGTCAGACACGACCAGCATGAGGTGGCGAAGCGGCTATGCCGACCGGCATGGCGACCAGGCGCTCACCAATCGCTAACCATGACCGCATCGCATGGCTGTCGTGCGCATTTGCCGGCTTCTTGTGCAACGCGGCATCTTGAATAGTAAGCACGCTTATTATATATCCGGCTCATGGTTTCCAATGGTATCGACAGATTGGGCTTCTTGATCCACGACGTGCAGCGCTTGATGCGCAAGCGCTTCGAGGCGAGGGCCAGTGGCTTGGGGCTTTCTTCGGCGCAATGGCGGCTTCTGGTCCGCGTTGCCAAGGAAGATGGCGTCGCGCAGGCGCGGCTGGCCGAACTTCTCGAAATCGAGCCGATCAGCGTTTCTCGCTTGGTCGATCGCATGGAGGAGGGCGGCTGGATCGAGCGTCGTCCCGACGCCACCGATCGCCGCGTCCGCATGATCTTCCTGACGCCCAAGGCGAGCGAAGCCTACGCCGTGATCAAGAGCATTGCCGGGGAAGTCTATGAGGAATCGCTGGTCGGTGTGAAGCCGGAAGCCCGTCGTGTCCTCATCGAGGGGCTTGAGGCGATGGTCCGGAACCTGACCGACGACGAGACGCCATCCATTGAAAAAGTGAAGACTACAGAAGGCACAGCAGCATGAACGCGGTAGCCAAGATAGACGACAAAGTGACCGAGCTGGAAATGGAAGCGCCGGAAAAGCCGGCCGTGGCCGCACCGGTGACGGTCGCTCCTCCGGTGCAGCCGGCCCCGGCGCCAGTGAAGAAGAAGCGCCGGCTGGGTCGCTTTCTGCTGATGGTCGCGCTGCCTGCAGCACTCGCTGTCGGCGGCGGCTATGTCTGGGTCACCGGCGGCCGCTACCAGGAGACGGAGAACGCCAATCTGCAGCAGGCCAAGGTGTCGATCGCTTCCGACACGGCCGGCCGTATCGTTCAGGTCGACATCGCCGATAACCAGCTGGTCAAGCAGGGTGACGTGCTGTTTGCCATCGACCCCGAGCCCTACCGGATCGCCTTGGCCCAGGCCGACGCAGCGGTGGCGGGAGCGCGCCTCAATGTCGAGCAGCTGCGCGCGGCTTATGGCCAGTCGATGGCTCAGCAAAAGTCCGACACCAGTCAAGTCGCTTTCGCCCAGTCGCAGTTCGACCGCGCCGCCGACCTTGCCCAGAAGGGCATCAACGCCAAGTCGTCGCTGGACGAAGCCAAGAACGATCTCGACAAGGCCAGGCAGCAGCTCGCCGTCGCCGAGCAAGGTATCATCAGCGCCAAGGCAGCCCTTGGCGGCAATCCCGACATCGAGACCGACAAGCACCCGTCGGTGATGGCCGCACTCGCCGCACGCGACAAGGCGGCCTACGACTTGGCGCAGACCACGGTCAAGGCGCCGGCCGACGGCGTCATCAGCCAGGCTTCCTCATTCAAGGTCGGCCAGTATGTCGGTTCCGGCACGCCGCTGTTCTCGCTGGTCGAGACCGGCGACACCTGGATCGCCGCCAATTTCAAGGAAACACAGCTCACCCACATGAAGCCCGGGCAGAAGGCTGATATCGTGGTCGACACCTATCCGGGGCGTACCTTCGAGGCGACGGTCAAGGCGATTGGCGCCGGCACGGGAGCCGAATTCTCGCTGCTGCCGGCCCAGAATGCCACCGGCAACTGGGTCAAGGTCACGCAACGAATTCCGGTGCGCCTCGAACTGACCGATGCCGACGCCAAGATGGCGTTGCGCACCGGCATGAGTGCCACCGTTACCGTCGACACCGGCGTGGCGCGGGGACTGCCCTCGATCTTCGGTCACGCCACGGCTGGCGAGGCCGCGCAGTAAAGTCCGCAGTCACCCGTGCGGACCCGCGGGTGGAAGCGAATAGCAGGATTGGCTGATGGAGGAGTTGGAAGGATCAGCGTCTGGGCTTGGCCGCGTCGCGGCTTGACCGGCATCTGAAATCTTCGGCACGGACCCGTCGGTCCTCATGTTTCCGGGCGGCAGCCATCCGCTCATCAGAGACTTTCAGTCGATGTAACCCCCACATCGATAATCGCGTCCCACCGCGATGAAGGTCTCTCAACGGAAGGCGTTGCCGCCCGGAAACCCGTTGTACACGTTTTTGTTACCTGCTGGAAGTTCCACGTCATGAGCACGCCCGAACCCTTCAAAGAAGTGCCGCATCGCGGCCTGATCACGGTCGCGCTCATGCTGGCGACGATCATGCAGGCGCTCGACACGACGATCGCCAACGTCGCGTTGCCGACCATGACCGGCGATCTCGGCGCCTCGCCCGACAACATCAACTGGGTGCTGACCTCCTACATCGTTGCCGCCGCCATCATGACGCCGGTGACCGGCTGGCTGGCCGACCGCTTCGGCCGCAAGGAACTGTTCCTGGGGGCGGTTGTCGGCTTCACCGTGTTCTCGATGCTGTGCGGTATCGCCTGGAGCCTGGAGAGCATAGTGTTCTTCCGGCTGATGCAGGGTGTGTTCGGCGCCGCCATCGTGCCACTGTCGCAAACCTTCCTGCTCGACATCAACCCCAGGGAACGCCACGGCCAGGCAATGGCCATCTGGGGCGCCGGCATCATGCTGGGGCCAATCCTCGGCCCGACGCTCGGCGGCTGGCTGACCGAGAATTTCAACTGGCGCTGGGTGTTCTTCATCAATTTGCCGGTCGGCATCATCGCCTTCCTCGGCATGGCCGCCTATCTGCCGGCGGTTGCCCGGCGGGTGCGCAGCTTCGATTTCTTCGGCTTCGCCATGTTATCGCTCGGTGTCGGTGCGCTGCAGCTGCTGCTCGACCGCGGCGGCGAGGTCGACTGGTTTTCTTCGATCGAGATCTGGATCGAGCTTGCTCTTTCGATCACCGGATTCTGGGTGTTCATCATCCACACGTTGACGGCGGAACGTCCTTTCATCGACCCGAAGATCTTCCTCGACCGCAATTTCGTGACCGGGCTGGCATTCATCTTCGTCATGGGCGTGCTCATCCTGGCCTCGATGTCGCTGCTGCCGCCGATGCTGTCGACCATCTTCGGCTATCCGACCGTCACCATCGGTGTCGTCTTGGGGCCGCGCGGTGTCGGCACGATGATTTCGATGCTGGTCGTCGGACGGCTCATGAGCAGGATCGACGCCCGGATCCTCGTCGTCATTGGCTTCCTGCTGACCGCGCAGTCGCTCTACACCATGTCCAGTTTCACGCCTCAAATGGACAACTGGCTGATCCTCAGCTCTGGCGTCATCCAGGGCCTGGGCATGGGAATGGTGTTCGTGCCGCTGTCGACCGTCGCCTTCGCCACGCTTGACGTGCGCTTCCGCACAGATGCCACGGCCTTGTTCAGCCTGGTGCGCAATCTCGGCTCGTCCATCGGCGTGTCGGTGGTGACGGTTCTGATGGTGCGCAACACGCAGGTCAATCACACCGAGCTTTCGGCCTTCATCAACCCGTTCAACCCAAATCTCTGGGCCGCCTCTCCGGCGGCCGCAAGCGGCGATCCAATGGCGCTTTCGCAGGTCGATCGTATCGTCAACCTCCAGGCGATGATGATCTCTTACGTCAACGACTTCAAAATACTCATGGTGATGACGCTGCTTGCCATCCCATTTGTGTTCCTGCTGCGCAAGCCAAGGCAGGCGGCGGCCGGTGGCGCACCAGCCGCGCATATGGACTGAAGCGCATCGCGTCGAAACGGATTCATGTGACGCGTTTTAGGTGTCTGGTTTCTATGCATGTCGTTGTCTCAAGCCGGGGCTACTTTTTGAGCGACATGCGTTAGATGCCGTTGCGCTTGAGGTTGTAAGTCTCCATGGCAACCAGTCTGGAGATTTATGAATATGCAGCTTGCATTCTCAACTATCCCAGTAGCGGATGGCGCAGTGGCGATCGCTCCGGGCGGTGTCGACCAAGTTCGTCCTGATGTTGAAGAATACCGGGTCCGGGAGCTAGATGGAGGGTTCGAGGACAGCCCTTGGCTTCAGGTATTCAGGCTACGCGGCGCCGAATTCGATCCGGTTCATCTGTCATTAGTATGTCCGTAATACTATGGGCGGACTTTCCATCCAGGCGAGTGATATTTCTGCCAGACGCCAAATCGGAGGAACTCTGTTTGGTCACGAAATCATCCAGGCTAGCCATCGAGGTGCCCGAGTCGACCGGTCTGGCCACACTGGCAAAACTAGCCACGGCTTCCTACGAAACCCTCGAGCACGAGCTTCGAGCTACGATCGTCGAACTCCAAGGCCAGGCGCTCCGTTTCAAGACGGTGATCGACAACATATCGCAAGGCATTTGCTTTTTCGACGCCGATGAACGTCTGATCTTGTCCAACCGTCGCTACGCGGAGATCTACCGCATTGCGGTGGAACAATTGCAGCCGGGCCTGACACTGGGTGAAATCGTCGACCGACGCGTCGCTGCCGGAACATCCGCTATGGCCGCCGACGCCTATCTAGCATTGGCCCGGTCGGTCAATTCGAGTGTTACTTCAAGAATCTGGACCGCCAACCTCGCCGATGGCCGGACAATTCAGGTCTGCCACCAACCTATGCCCGACGGCGGCTGGGTTTCCACGCATGAGGACATTACGCAACTCGCGGCCAATCGCCAGATTGTCGATGAACGCATCTCGCTGCAAACGCTGATCGACTGGGTGCCCGGCTATCTGTGGGTCAAGGACACCGAAAGCCGCTTCGTCGTGGTCAACAGGGCCCTTGCATCCGACAGTGGCCGGGACAAGACAAGCGACATGATCGGCTTGACCGACTTTGATGTCCACGCTCCCGAACTTGCACAGAAATTTCGCCTGATCGAACAGAACCTCCTCACCGGCGGACAGCCGATGATCGACGAGGAGGAGTTTGTTGTCGATGCGTCAGGCACCGGCAAGTGGTTCTCGTCGACGAAGGTTCCGCTGCGCAATGTCAAGAATGAGATATTCGGTCTGATTGGCATCGCCCACGACATCACTGCCCGCAAGCAAGCCGACGTCCTCCGTAACGGGCAAGCTCAAATCCTGGAAATGATCGCGATGAGCGCCCCGCTCGAGGACGTGCTCGACCGCCTCATGCGACTCGTGGAATCCCAGCTGACGGGCATATTCGGTTCCGTTTTGCTCCTCGACAAGCACGGCAGCCATTTGCGGCACGGTGCGGCGCCGAGCTTGGAGAAAGGCTATACGAACGCCATCGATGGCGTCGCCATCGGTCCCAAGGTCGGATCTTGTGGGACCGCCGTCTATCGGCGGGAGCCAGTCATTGTCGCCGACGTCATGCAAGATCCGCTGTGGGAGGATTACCGCCAACTGGTGGCGGTGTACGGCTATCGTTCTTGCTGGTCGACCCCGATCCTGTCGCATCAGGGCGCGGTCTTGGGTGTCTTTGCAATGTATTCGATGACGGTGCGTTTACCGGTCGAGGCCGAGACCCGGCTGATTGATTTCACGACCCGCATCGGCGGTATAGCGATCGAGCGCAAACTGGCTGAAGACCAAATCCACTTCATGGCAAATCATGACGTGCTTACTGGGCTTCCTAATCGCGCTTTGCTGGAGGACCGGCTCTCTCAAGCCATCTTGTACGCGCAGCGATACGATCGCTGGGTGACGCTGGTGTTCATCGACCTGGACAATTTCAAACTCGTCAACGACACGCTCGGCCACAATGCCGGAGACGAGCTCCTGAGGACCGTCGCCAGCCGTATGGTCGAATGCGTAAGGGCCACCGACACCGTCGTGCGACTTGGCGGCGATGAATTTGTGATCGTCCTGTTCGACCAGCCCACGGATGTCGATCTCATCTCCCAGAGCTTGCATAAGATCCGCGCCGCGATTGCAGAGCCGGTCCATCTCGGAGAGCATCAGCTACGAACAACGGCCAGCATCGGCATCGCGAACTATCCCAAGGATGGGGCGAGCCCGGAAACACTCCTGGCCAATGCGGATGCAGCCATGTATCGCGCGAAAGAGTTCGGCCGCGACAATTTCCAATTCTACGCTCCCGAATTCAACTCGAAGGCTCATGAAAAATTCGTGCTTCAAGAGGAGTTGCGAAACGCCCTGGCCGCCTCGGAATTCGCGCTGCTCTACCAGCCGCAAGTTGATCTTCGCTCGGGGCGCGTCTTCGCGGTGGAAGCGTTGATACGCTGGAACCATCCGACACTGGGTGTGGTAGCGCCGACCAGTTTCATTCCTACGGCCGAGGAGACAGGTCTGATCGTGCCGATCGGCGATTGGGTTCTGCACGAAGCCTGTCGACAGAACAAAGCCTGGCAGGATGCGGGTCTGCCGCCGATGACGGTTTGCGTGAATGTGTCGGCACGGCAATTCAGGGAAAAGAACCTGGTCGGACGTGTCGTCAATGCACTCCAGGAGAGCGGCCTGGAGGCAAGCTATCTGGAGCTGGAGTTGACTGAAAGCCTCATCATGCAGGACATTGAATTGGCGGTCGCGACGATGAACGAACTGCAACACCTTGGCGTTCAGATCTCGATCGACGATTTCGGGACGGGCTATTCCAGCCTCAGCGCACTCAAGGCGTTTCCAGTTGCGCGGCTGAAGATCGACAAATCTTTCATCAACGACGTCGCCGAAGACGAAAACGATCAGGCCGTTGCCAGCGCCGTGATTTCGTTGGGTCAAAAGCTGAATATGCGGGTTATCGCCGAAGGCGTCGAAACGGACGATCAAGTGGCCTTCCTGCTCAAAAACAATTGCGATGAAATGCAGGGCTATCACTTCAGCAAACCGGTCTCCGCACGGGACATCGGGACCTTGCTCAACCTCAAGGATTGACGGATCAGCCATCGGTCTGCCGCGCAGCTTGACGAAAAAGCCAGCGGCCGACGGCGACACGCCTGCTCCTATTTCCCGAGCACCAGACTCCAGTAGCGGAGATCGCTGTCGCTGCCGTCGCGCACATAAGCAAGGCCAAAGCGGGTGAAGCGCGGGTCAAGCATGTTGCGGCGATGGCCGGGTGAATGCACCCAGATATCGAAAAGCTTCTGCAGGTCGAAACGGCCTTCGGCGATATTCTCGGCCGCCGCACCCGCAATGCCATTGCCTTTGACGCGCGAGGCGAAATCCTTGCCCCAGCCGGTGGTGTGGCTCATGCGACGGCGTTGCGCCATATAGCCCGCCTGCTGCAGGGCGGCCTGTTCGAGTTGCCGGTCGGGGGTCAGCGCCGCGAGCCCGGCCGAAGAGCGGATGCCGGCCAACGTGCCGGTGGCGGATGAGGAGACCCCGGCGCCTTCGCCGGTCGGCAGCGAAACGGTGCTGCAGGCGGCGAGCCCGGCCAGGGCTGCGAGGCCAGCGCCCTTAAGCAGCATGCGCCTGTTCAGATTCGGGATCGGGTGGTTTTCGATTTTGGCAATGGTCATGCCCACCTGAGATAGTGGCGATCATGGCTTTTGCCGGGCAGGGGCCGAAAACCGCGGTAGAATCGGCGATCCTAGGCGGCGGTATCGAGATTTACGTCCGAGGTTGGATTACCGCCCGTCCGATCGTTCTCCGTATGCACCCACCAGGCGCCGAGTGCATCGATCAGCGGCACAAGCCTGCGACCCGGCGCGGTAAGATCGTATTCAACGCGCAACGGATAGCCCGGATACACCGTCCGCCGCACGATACCGGCGTCCTCCAGCTTGCGCAGTTCCAGCGCCAGGATGCGATGCGAGACGGTTGGGTTGTCGCGCCTCAGGTCGCTGAACCGCTTGGTCCCGTCCTTCAGATAATAGAGCAGCAAGGTGGGCCAGCGGCCGCTGAGCACGCGCATGGTCTCTTCGATCGGGCAGCGTGAGACGACGTCTTTCATGGGTGGTCCCTGGTTACAGAATTGTGCGTAATTTACATGGGGCGACCAGCGTTTAGGGTCAAGTTTCGCTGCGCGGCGTGATCCCTTCAATCATGGAAGAAAACAATGGAACCTATCCTCCTTTATGGCTTCCCGGCGGGAAGCTCGATGGGGCTCGTCGCTGCCTTTGAACGCGTCGGGCAACCCTATCGCCTGTGTCGCGTCGACATGCTCACCGAGATGAAGAACGATGCCTATGCCAGCATCAACGGCCGTCAGGAAACACCGGTTTTGATCACCGACGAAGGCGTGGTGCTGACCGAGACCATGGCTATCGCCGCGTGGCTCGAAGCCCGCGACACGCAACGTCGCATCAGCTTCGACCCGCGCACGCCGCAAGCCGACCGCATGCATCAGCTGATGGCCTTCGTGAACACCGGGTTCACCGCTGCCTTCAGCCCGCTCTGGGTAGCATTGGAAATGGCCGCGGATGAACCGGCTTTGAAGGCGGCTTTGCGCGACTTCGGCCGCAAGGCCGTCGCCGAACGCCATGACCGCCTTGAAGCTATGATCACCGATACGGACTTTCTGGTCGGCGATCGGCTGACGCTGGCGGATACCACCATGATTGGCGTCGCCCGATGGGCGGAGTTCCACCAGGCGATCGACGGCGCTGCCTATCCCAAGCTGGCCGGGTTGCGCCGAAGCATCGAGGCCGAACCGGTGGTGCGATATGCTCTGGCTGTCGAGGATGGCGAAAGCCCTGCTGGTTCGGGCGCCTGCCTTGGCCATGTGCCGCTGGCCGAGGTGATCGATCGCTTCGCTGCCTGACGCGCTTCAGGTATTATCAACCGCGCGGCGCCCCCCCGGCGGGCGCCCGCCGGCGCCCGTAGCGCGGGGGCGGGCCCGGGGGGGGCCGGGCTCCCCCCCCACCCCCCCCCGCGGCGGTGGGGGAAGCTCGCCGAGATCGTCAGGAATAAAAGATT